>JBEKCX010000069.1:0-10273 GCA_050014655.1 Occallatibacter sp.
TCTGTAAGCTTTTGATTCTATGGTGGACCTGATCGGAATCGAAGCGATGGTGCGGTGATTTCCCGTGTTCTGCCTCGTGAACAGCCCTTCCAAACCCGGCGGAGCAGCGCAAGCGGCAGGAATGCAGGCGGCTCGCCGGACGAAGGCAAGCGGGGCTATACTGTTGCGGAGCCGAAAATGCGGAATTGAAAGTCGGAGATGCCGTCCAGCGGCTGACAAGGACTGTTGCGAAAAGGGGAGGATGGGAACATGAGTTTTGATTGTATGAGTTCGCGGAGGAGTTTCCTCAAGACTTCAGTGGCCGGCGGCGCTGCCGCGGCGGCTGCCTTGCGTCTGCCTGCGGCATGGGCCGCGGATGCCACCTCGGCGCCCGCCGCCAAGGCCGGCACTACGAGCCGCGTCGCGCTGGCCGCAGGCGACGATCGCGCCAACATCGCTTTCCAGTCGCTGCAGCCGTTCAAGAAAGAGATCGCGGCCGCCATCGGCAACAAGCGGGTGGTCATCAAGCCCAACTGCGTTATCACTACCATTCCGCTCTCCGCCAGCCACGCCGACAATTTGGAAGGCATCCTGGAGTTTTTGCAGTCCATCGGCAAAAAGAACGTCGTGATCGCCGAGTCGCCGGCGGGCGGTTCGGCTATGGACGGCTTCACCAACTTCGGCTACACCAAGTTCGTCGCCAAGTATGGCGTCAAGCTGGTGGACCTGGACAAGGATGACTTCGAGGTCGTTCCGTGCGTTGACCAGAAGGATTTTCAGCCGCATCCCTGCCGCATGGCGAAGACCATGATGGGCCCGGACAACTTCATCATCTCCGCGGCCAAGCTGAAGACGCACGACCTGGTTGGGATCACGCTCTCGCTAAAGAACGTCGTGGTCGGCGCGGCGCTCAAGGATGCGCCCGATAAGCCCATGAGCGGCAAGCGCATCACCCACGGGGGCGGTACTTACGGCATCAATTACAACCTCTTTGTCCTCTCCGCCAAGCTGCACCCCGACCTGGCTGTGATCGACGGGTACGAAGGCATGGAAGGCACCGGCCCGGTGCGCGGCACGCCGGTCGACCAGAAGGTCTGCGTCGCCAGCATGGATTGGCTGGCCGCCGACCGCGTAGGTGCGGAGTTGATGGGCGTGGACTTCAGCAAGATCGGCTACCTGACCTACTGCGCCCAGGCGGGCGACCGGGGCCAGGGCGATTTGAGCAAGATTGAGATCGTCGGCCCGCCCATCAAGGACCACGCGAAGACCTATCAACTGCCCAAGCAGTGGGACCAGATCACAAGCTGGCAGAAGCCGGTTGCGACCGCCTGACGGTTCCTTGCTTCCGAGCGCAAGGGAAGCTGCTGGTGAGAGATGGAGTCTCGCTCCGCCGTTCCCGGCTGCATGACTCGCTACTCCCGCACGCCGATTCCCAGCGCCTTCATCTTGCGATAGAGATGGCTGCGCTCCAGGCCTAATAACTCCGCCGCGTGGCTGATGTTATTGTGAGCGTCTTCAATCTTCTTGAGAATGTACTCGCGCTCATAGGCGTCGCGGGCCTGTTGCAGCGTCGAGAATTCCTCGGTCGAGCGCGTTCCGGCCTTGTGGGTGAGGGGCGGCAGATGCTTGCGCTCGATGCGCAGAACGCGGGGATTGAGGATGAGCACGCGCTCGATCACATTCTTCAGCTCGCGCACGTTGCCCGGCCAGTGGTACTGCGCCAGCGCCTCCAGCGCATCCTCGCCGATCTCCATGCGCGGGCGGCCGTACTGGCGGCCGAACTCCAGCAGAAACTCGCGCGCCAGCAGCGGTATGTCCTGCTTGCGCTCCCGCAATGGCGGCACAAAGAACGGGACCACGTTGAGCCTGTAGAAGAGGTCCTCGCGAAAGTTCCCCTTGGCGATCTCTTCCTCGAGGTCCTTGTTGGTGGAGGCGATCAGGCGCACGTCCACGCGCAGAGGCTGCGTGCCGCCCAGCGGCGTAAACAGTTGGTCGTCCAGCGCGGAGAGCACTTTGGCCTGCGTCTTCAGACTCATGTCGCCCACTTCGTCCAGGAAGAGCGTTCCCCCGTCGGCCCGCTCCAGGGTGCCGCGCTGCTCCGTTGGACCGCCGGGTTGGGCGCCGTGCCGGTAGCCGAAGAGCTCGGCCTCGATGTACGCTTCGGGGATGGCCGCGCAGTTCAACTCGACAAAGACGCTATCCCGGCGCAGGCTCTCGGCGTGAATGGAGCGGGCGATCAGCTCCTTGCCGGTGCCCGATTCGCCGTAGATCAGCACTCGTCCGTTGGTGGGCGCCATCAGCCGAATCTGCTGGCGCAGCGCCTTCACCGGCACGCTTGTCCCGGTCAGCACCGATCCCACATTGAACTGGCGCTTGAATTCCAGGTTCTCTGTGCGCAGCCGCCGCGCTTCCACCGCGTTCTTGACCACGATCAGTGTGCGCTCGAGCGAGAGCGGCTTCTCCAGGAAGTCGTATGCGCCCAGCTTGGTGGCCTTCACCGCCGCCTCAATGGTGCCGTGGCCGCTGATGATCACCACCTCGGGCCGCATCTCGGCCGCCAACTGGCGCATGTCGGCCAACACATCGAGCCCGTCGCGGTCCGGGAGCCAGATGTCGAGCAGCACCACATCGTAAGGCGTGTCCTGAATCAGGATCACGGCTTCGGCGGCAGTGGCGGCGCTGGCCACGCCGTAGCCCTCCTCGCGCAGAATCTCTTCCAGCGAGATGCGAATCTCCGCTTCGTCGTCCACCACCAGAATGTGATTCATGAGTGCGATCCTCTCACAGAGCTGGCATTTCAGTCTAAATCGTATTCTGGCAGGTCGCCGAAATCGTGCTCCTGTACTCCTCCAGGACTTTCCGCAACGTCGCGTCGTCGCCCCGCTCGTACGCCGCGTTTGCCTCTTTCGTCAACCGCTCCCGCAAAAGTTGGTCAGCTTCATTCGAGGCATGGTCCGGATGAATCTGCTTAACCACATCGAGATAGAGCTCCCTCAACCCCCATGAAGAAGCGAAATCCGTGGTTTTCGCAGCTTGGCCATTGTCATCAGCATAGGATTCCTCTGCCGTCCTCCTCCCACTGGGTAGCCCACCAAAGCCAGTGCTGAAACCTATCTCTTCCGGATAGACTACTGTCCCCCTGGCATCGACGAATGCCCCGCCTTTTCCTCTGTTTTTATTCGCTTCTAGCACCGCTCCAAAAACAAAAAGAAGAATAATGATTACCCCCAGATCGATCCACGGTGCCGCAAATTGATATGAATTTTCGCTCGCTGCGCTGAATTCGAGCAGACTGTTTATTGACGGGTCAGCTGGGTCGTAGTAAACAGTTGCGTCAACTCCCGTCGAGGCCCCAGCAGAGTCCGAATACTTTCCTTTGACTGCATCGTCAGCGATCCCTTGAGGACAGTCCGAAAGTCCAGCATAGAGGGTCCCGTCAACACTGAAATTGTAGGTGCAGTTATAGAAGTTGAATCTGAGATAGCGAAAAATGTGATGCTTGACCGAAACAACGTGAGCGGTGGTCGTCCTCTCGCTTGGTGCGGTACTCGCGAACTCCCTGGCCTCATATATGCAGATACCAGCGCCAACGAAGACCACTATCGATAATATCAAGGAACGACCATCTCCGATTTTCCAGCTTACACGCATTTGCACTCCGATTCCTCAAGACATCGACTTATTCAGCGACTCCTTCGCGGGTCCTTCCGTTAGTTGAGCAACGGGCTGGCCGGAGCCGGGTAGCGCCTCCGACAACGGCTCCATCAACGGCAGCCGGAGCAGAAAGCGCGCGCCCTTGGGGCTGTTGGCCTCGGCGCGCAGGCTGCCGCCATGCTCCTGGACGATCTTGGCCGCAATCGACAGGCCCAGCCCCGTGCCCCGATGCTTGGTAGAGTAGAAGGGCAGAAACAGCCGCTCCCGAATCTCATCGGTCAGGCCGTGGCCGGTGTCGGAGACGGCTAACTCGACCGCTCCGCCATCCTCGCTCAGCGAGCTGTGAATGCCGAGCACGCGCAGCAGGCTGCCCTGCATGGCCTCGGCGGCATTGTCGATCAGGTTGGCCACCGCGCGGCGAATCGCCTCCGGATCGGCCAGCACCACAGGCAAATCCGGCTCCAGGTCCCACTGCACCGCGATGCCGTCGAGGCGGCCGGCAAACAGCGCCAGCGCCTCCTCCGCCACCCGGTTCAAGTTGCAGGCCCGCGGCTGCGGAGCGGGAAACTGCGCCAGCGCCGAGAATTGGTCAACCAGCGTGCGCAACGTGCCCACACAGCCCAGAATCACCTCGCTGCACTTGCGGATCACGCTTGGCGAGTCCGGCTGGCCGCGGTCCAGGTGCTTGGCGATGCGCTCGGCGGAGAGCGCGATCGGCGTGAGCGGGTTCTTGATCTCGTGCGCCACCCGCTGCGCCACCTCCTTCCACGCCAATTGGCGCTGCGCGCGCAGCAGTTCCGTGGTGTCCTCGACCACCAGCACGGTTCCAGTCTGCCCCTTGGCCAGCTCCAGCCGCGCGCTGGTGACGGCGAGATGAATGGGCCGGCCCCGTGCGTTGAGGTCGATCTCGGTGGAAGCCGCGCCCATGCGCTGCCCGCGCCGGATCACGCCCGCCAGGTCCTCGGCGCAATCGGCGGGCAGCAGCGCGTCGATTCGCTCCCCAGCCAGGCTTACGTCCTCGCGCCGCCCCATCAGCGCCGCAAACGCGCGATTCGATTTGAGCACGAATCCCGCTCCATCCAGAGTCACCACGCCGCTGGGGATGGTCTCCACGATCGTCTCCCACTCCCGGCGCCGCTCCTCGATGGCCAGGTTCGCCGCTGTCAGTTGCGCCGACGAGCTCTCGACCAACTGTCGGCTGGCATCCAGGTCGGCCGCCATGCGGTTGAAGGCGCGCACCAGGTCGCCCATCTCGCCTGTGGCGATCAGCGCCACGCGGTGGTCGTACTTGCCGGCCGCAATCTCGTCCATGGCGTCAGCCAGCGCCTCTACCGGCTGCGTGATCTGCCGGGAAAGAAAATGGGCCAGCCACACGCTGCAGAAGAACACAATCACCGTAACCACCAGCAGCACCAGAAAGAATATGGTGCGGATCTGGTTGCGCGAACGGAAGAGCCGCCAGTATTCGTCCGCGCCGGAGCGGATGCGCATCGCCGTCTGGCTCAGCCCCCGCGGCATGGGCAGTCCCACCACCACCACCTTGCCGGAGGCGGTCGCCGACATGCCCAGCGCATATTCCTCATCTCCCACTTTGATCACCGGCTCATCGCTGCGCTGCGCCGCGGAGAGAAGGTCCGCCGAGAACGGCCCATGCAGCGCAACCGCGTCTCCCCGCTGGCCCTCGAGCCAGGGAAGCAGGCTGGCTTGGCTTTGCTCCGCCGGAGCCTGAAAACTGGCCAACGGGCGCATATTCTTCCCGTAGACCACCACAAAGCCGCCGGCCAGCGTAATGCGGTGGGAGCCCAGCACATCCTGCAACTCGGGCAATTCGCGGTCCGGCGCGCCCGAGGCCGCGATGGACTCCGCTTCAACGCGCGCATTGCCGGTGACGTAATGCGCCAGTTCCAGCACCACGCGGGTCGAGTCCTCGCGCAACTCCGACGTGGGCCGTGAGAACCAGCGGTCGATGGAACGGTTCATCAAGGTCAAGCTGAACAGAAACATGAACACTGCCGGGATCAGCGCAATCAGCGCCGCTCCCAGCACCATGCGCGTGCGCAGCCGCGCGCCCAGTGCGCTGCTGCTTTGGCTGGCATACAGCCGCAGGATGTTCCTGGCCAGCAACATCAAGGCCGCCATCAGAACCAGGAAGATCATCACGATGACGCCTGTAAAGACCAGCGTCTCCCCGGAGGTCTCCGGATTGAGGAAGCCGATGTTGGTGGTGTTGAATGCATTCAACGCGACAAACAGAGCCACCACCAGAAAGAAACCGACTGCAAGCAGAGCAATGGACCGCCGCCGTGAATCGCCGAGAAACGACATGCCGCGATTATAGTGCGGTTTGCGCCGGACCCGACATGCGACAGCAGGATCGGCTCCCTCGTCGCCGGCAAGTCTTCGGGTTCCGCGTCTCGCGACTGGGCCAATCCGGAGATGGAACACGCAGGCATCCAGGCGCGTTGCCGGGAAAGGCGCCGGCGGCGCATCGATCTCTCCGCTGTAGAAAAGCGGCTTTCTGCCGAAGGGGTTCTTGTCGGGATTGAAAAGCGGGGAACTGCGCGCCGGTCAGAGCCGGTCGATACCCCGTGCTTCAAGACCGCTGCTGCGAGGAACGGAGGCTGCTTTGGCGTTTGTCGAGCGGCGAAAACCCGATGTGAGCAATGTGACCTGGCAGCATCTGCGCCTTCCCCCGTTTCCTCAAGTCGCCATCCGCGTCTTGCAGTTAGCCAACAACGAGAATGTGCAGATGCACCAGCTCAGCGACCTGATCTCGTCGGACCCGGCCTTTGCCAGCGAAGTCCTTACCATTGCGAACTCGGCGCTCTACGCCCCGCGCTTTCCGTCCAAGAGCATTCAACAGGCGGTGGTGATCCTGGGCATCAACAACCTGCAGGGGATGTGCCTGACCGTGGGCGCCAGGTCCTTTATGGGCAAAGCGCTGAATCTTCCCTTTATGAAGATTCTTTGGCGCCACAACCTGGCCTGCGCCCTGATCGCCGCGCAGTTGGCCGCGGCCGGGTTTCTGGACAAAGACACTGCGTACACGGCGGGAGTGCTGCACGATATTGGCCGCCTGGGGCTGGCCGCTGTGCGCGCCAAGGAATATGCCGCGCTGTTGGAGACGCACCAGGGATCCAGCGCCAGCGTGCTTCAGGCCGAGCGCGATCTGTTTGGCTCCGACCACTGCGCCATAGGCCGCCAATTGATTGCCGATTGGAACCTTCCTTCCGATTTCGAAGCGGTCATCTCCGAGCACCACGCGTCGAGGCCGGCGGATGGTTCCTGGGGCATGACGGAGTTGATCGGCGTGAGTTGCAGAATGGCGGACGCGGCGGGTTTTCCGGCGTTTCAGGGATGCCAGATTACACCCTATCCGGAGCTGCTGGAGGAGCTTCCGGCGCGGGAGCGCAGGCTGTTCGATCCCGAAGTTGAGAGTCTGGCATCGAACGTAGCCGCCCGCATTCAAGCGGTGGAGTCTCGTTGACCGGGAACGCGGAATGGGCTTGGAGGAGGCCGCGCAATCGTCCTTTGCGAGCGCCGGGGCAAATGAGCCCGGCAAGGCAGGGGGAACTCGATCGGGCGGCGAATGCAGCGCAGGGAATGGCGCGCGGAGAAGGGCCGGTTGAGACCTCTTTAACTCATATCGAGAGAAATCGACTGTAGAAAGGCGGGTTGAGTGCCGAAGCAGTTGCCAGAAGAGTTGAAGAGCAGGGCAGAACAGCGGCCGGTCCCGGCCGAAGGCGGCGGATTGAGCCGCCGGTTGCTGGGGCCATTGCCGCCATCAACGGAGGCTCCGGCGGTGCAGATCGAGCGGCCAAAAGACGGAATCCGTATTCCCTGGGCTCATCTGCGCCTTCCCCCGTTTCCTCAGGTTGCCATTCGAATCCTGCAACTGGCCAACAACGAGAATGTGCAGCTGCACCAGTTGAGCGACCTGATCGCGACCGATCCGGGCTTCGCCAGCGAAGTGCTCATGGTTGCGAACTCCCCTCTCTACGCCCCCCGCTATCCCGCCACCGGCATTCTGCAGGCCATCGCCGTGCTGGGCGCCAACCAATTGCAAGGCATGTGCCTGCTGGTTGGCGTCAGAACCTATCTCGGCAAGTCGTTGAGCCATCCCGCAATGCGCGGACTGTGGCGTCACAATCTGGCCTGCGCGTTGATCTCCCAGCAGTTGGCTTCAGCGGGGTTCATGGATAGAGACCTGGCGTACACCGCGGGCATCCTGCACGATATAGGACGATTCGCGCTGGGGGTGATCCGGCCGAAAGAGTATGCCGCCCTGCTGGAGACGCATCGCGGTCCCGCGGAGAGCATCCTTGAGGCCGAGCGGGAATTATTCGGATGGGATCATTGCCAGACGGGACGAAAGCTCATTGCGGATTGGAAACTGCCGGCGGATTTCGATGCCATTGTCTGTGAACATCATCTGCCCCGGCGGACGGATGGCTCCTGGGGTATGACGGAACTGATCAAGGTGAGTTGCGGCATGGCCGACGCGGCGGGCTTCCCCGCATTTTCCGGATGCGAGACCACGACGCTGCCGGAATTGCTGGAGGCGCTCCCGGCGCGGGAGCGCGGCCGATTCCCGCCCGATCTCGACTCCCTGACCCAAAGCGTCGTCAGCGGGATCGAGGCGGTGGAGTCTCTCTGAGGCAATGCCGCACGGGGACAGAGCCGCCTTCTGAGCGAAATCCAATCGAATTCCCTCCAGCTCTCACTCTTCGATCTCCGCATTCCGGGGTCGCCGTGGTCCCGGAAGAGGTCGAGCGGCTAGCCCACAATCTGGGGACGGTCTGGGCAAGGATGTCGAGTTGACCATCGCACTCTGCCTGTCCGCAACTCTTTCCGGGATTCCCGTGTCTAACTCGACAGGGAGTTCCGGCCCAAAACCATGCAGAGATTTGCGCTTTATCTCGTTCTCCTCCCACTGGCGGCGGTTCTTGCTTGCGGCCCGGCGGGCACGGCCCAGTCCGGCGCCTTCACCATTTCGCAGCACGGTCACCCCGTGGGTACGGCCTCCTTCAACTTCACCGCCAACCCCAACGGCTACAGCTCTACCTCGGTGGTCCGCATCGCCATGCAGGGCCTGGATTACGCTCTCTCCAAGACCGAGCAGCTTTCCCCGGCCAACCGGCTTGGCCACGTCCGGTTGAGCGCCACCGTCAACGGCTCGGCGGTCAATGTCACCGCGGTTCCCGACGCCGCCCAGATTCTGCTGAACATCTCCGCAAGCGGCCGCAGCTCCACTGCCCGGCTGGACGCGCACCCCGGCGCCGTCTTCCTTCCCGACTTCGATCCCGGCGCTCTTGAAACCCTGCTCGCCCTCGCCGTTGCCCGAAACAACTTCGGTCTCTGGGCCATACTCCCCAAGCAAGCCGGCTCTCAAGTCGGCTCCATCCAGCCCATCCAGCTCGCCACCTACGCCGACGAGCGGGGAACCCTCGACGGCAAGCCCATCGTCGTCCACCATCTCGTCGCCACCATCGCCGGCGCGGCCACCCACCTCTTCTCCGGCCCTCAGAACCAGCTCCTCCAGGCCGAACTTCCCCAGCAGGGCTTTGCCCTCATCCGCAAGGGCTTCGTTCTCACCCCGCCCGCCAAACCCGGCGCCCCACCCGATTCAGGCGCTCCGCCGGCCCGGCAATAATCGGCGCCTGCGCTCCACGAGCCTGATTCCGCTACAATTCTGAGATATGACCGGGGAGTCTCAGGAAACAGTCTCAGTCGAGTTCACTGTCGGCGTCGGCGACAGCAAATTCGCCGCCACGGCAGTGGTGCCGGCCGGCCAAACCAACCTCACCCAGCTACTGCCCGTCATCCAGTCGCTGGACGACTCGCTCATCGCCGGCGTCGGCGCGCAACTGGCTGAAGCCGGCCACCCCATCTCCTGCAAGGCCGGCTGCGGAGCCTGCTGCCGCCAGATGGTCCCCATCAGCATCTTCGAGGCCGAGGCCCTCGCCGCCTGGATTCGCACCCTCCCCGAATCCCGCCGCCAGGAGCTTGCCGGGCGCTTCCATCAAGCGCTTCTCAAGCTGTCTGCCGCCGGACTCATCGATCGCATGGTCAATGAAGACTGGCTTGCCGAAACCGCGTCCGCCCGCCAACTGGCCCTCGAGTACTTCTACCAGCGCATCCCTTGCCCCTTCCTCGAGAACGAGTCCTGCTCCATTTACCCCATTCGCCCGCTCGTCTGCCGCGAATACCTGGTAAGTTCTCCGCCGGAATATTGCTCCAATCCTGGTGCGCCGCAGATCGTCCCGGTCCGCCTGCCGCTCAACTTTTCCCGCGTCATCAATATCATCGGAGCGCAGCTCGAACAGAGTGTCCGCTGCTGGATTCCACTCCTTTTTCTCTTTGCCTGGATGAAAGGCGACGCCCACCCCGGCGACAGAATCGCCGGCACCGGTCCCGAAGTGCTCCATGAGTTCTTGAAGCGCATCACCCTGGCGCACCTGCCCTCAGAGGACGCCGGACCTTCTGCCGAAGCGCCGGCCCCCGCACCCAACTGACCTGCCAACCGGCTACCCCGCCAATGAGCAACCAATCTCTGATCTCTGATCTCTGATCCCTGATCTCTGATCTCTGATCTCTGATCCCTGATCTCTGATCCCTGATCTCTGATCCCTGATCTCTG
>JBEKCX010000070.1:0-14497 GCA_050014655.1 Occallatibacter sp.
GTGGCGGTGTTCTGGGTGCGGCGGGCCGTGGCATAGTCGTCGGGGATCTTCCATTCGGCTGGTCTGGTGAGGGCCTTGGTGATGTGGCTTTCATCGAACCCCAGGGCACGGGGCGCATAGCGGTTGAGCACGATCTGGAGGGTGTGGATGCGGTGAGAGTAGAAGTGCGAGATCATGCGATTGGCGTTTCTGAGCTCGGTGACGCCGATCTGCGTGACCAGGTAGACGATGGCGGAGTCTTCAATGAGAGCCGAACCCTTCAAGTCAACTCTCGATCCGGCATCGACAACGACGTAGTCGTAGTTCTGGCGGGCCACGGAGAGAAGCTTGTCGATGGCGCCGGGAGGCGGGAGGGTCTTGCTGAATTCACTGGGAGCGGCAAGTACTTGCAGGCCCGAGGAATGTTCCGTGAGCAGTGAGGCGAGGAAGTTGGCATCCAGGCGACTTGTGTCATGAAAAGCGTTGGCGGTGGAGTACCTGGGGACCATGCCGAGGTTGATGGCGACGTCGCCAAGGGGGAGGCCGAGGTCGATCAGGAGGGTGGGCTGCCCGGACTCCTGGGCCAGCGAGACGGCGAAGTTGGAGGCGATGGTGGTGACTCCACAGCCGCCTTTTGCGCCCACAAAGACACAGTATTTTCTGCCCGAGGTTTTTGGCTGGCGAGGCGCGGGGCGGCGGACGGTGACCCGGGCGAGCGCCTCGGCCATCTCCGCGGTGGCCAGAGGCAGTTTGAGGAACTCGCGGGCGCCGGCGCGCATGCTGTTGATGGCCATTTCCAGATCGGGGTTGGCCGAATAGACCATAACGGATGCGCGCCCATGGGCGCAGATGCTCTTGACCATGGCGAGGGCGAGGGCCGGGTCGGTGTCCAGTTCAATGATGACCAGGTCGTAATCCCTCGCCAGCGCTTTGGGTATGTCGTCGAGGTCGTTCGGAGGGTAGGAGGCAAACTCGCGGATGGCGAACTCGGAGTGGTGGCTGTGGCGCCTGGCGGCCGGGTTCTCAGCGGAATCGCCTTCATCCAGTCGCTGTGGACCCCGGGCCGCGAGCCCAATCTGGCACCATGATACAGCTCCGGCAATGGCCTTACGGTGCTGCTCGTCGGGGCCGATCAGCGCAATGGACAACAGGCCGGCGTCGGGAGCGTCGGGAATTTGGAGTAAGGCCGACATAGCGCAGTTGCTGCTCCCACTTGCGTGCAACACTGCCAATTCCAATCCGAGAAGGGTGAAGCGTCCGGGCCCTTTCCAGCAGTGAGTGATGATGCTTTGTTGACTCTCCGGTTTCCTCTTGGGCTATGCCCCGGCGAGCGGATTCGAAGCGCGGAGGCGGGCATTCGCCGCCTCTTCCAGCTGCGGAAGCGGCAGCCTGCTATTGAGAAAGAGCGAAGGTGATTTCCACGGTGACCGTAGAGGTGGCGTCCGCCGGGGCGAATCTCCATTTGCGGACAGCATCCTCGGCGGCGGTCGAGAGCGCGCGGTTCCCGCTGACGGCTCTTGCATCGGTGACCTTGCCCTCGGGGTCCACGGTTGCCTGGACGGTGACGACGCCGGAGATCCTCATGCGCTTGGCGATCTCCGGGTAGGCAGGCGCCACGCGCGACTTGACGGCTCGCTCGTCAGCCGCCCCGGCGGGTATGGCCATAGCCAACAGCAGCGCCAGGGCCGCTGCGCGAAACAGCCAGATCCCGCTGCGCCGCAAACGGCGGGGCCTGGCGCCGAAGTGAAGTGAGTTCATTGGGCCTCCTGAAAATTGAGTGCTTCTCACTGGGGTTATCGGCGGCCGGGAGGGGCGAGATGAGGAGATTCTTAGTTTCTGATTACAAATGGAATCGAGCGCCCAGAGATTATCGATGCCGGGAGTCCGGGCCGACGGCGGCGAAGGTGAGGTCTTCGGCGGGCGAGTTGTGCTGCTCGCGCCAGAGGTCGAAGAGGCGGCCGTAGCTGAGGGTAATGTACTCGGCCGGGTCCACGCCCAGGCGGGCGGCGGCGCGGTCGATCCACGCGGCGGAGCCTTCCAGTTCGGCGTAGTTGCCGATGGGGGTCTCGTCCACCACGCAGTGGCCCTCTCCGTCGCTCCACTCGGCGCGCCACTTCTCGTAGCGGAAGGCGGGGACAAGGCCGAGAGAAAGAAAGACCTGTGCCAGGGCGTCGCCGTCGGAGATTTCGGTTTCGGTTTCGATGCGGTGCTTGTGGGTGTCTTCGCCGGGGCCAACGGCGGGCAGGCGCTTGTGGGTGAGGAGGCAGCGCCCGTTGTAGCTGCGGATGCGCAGAATCTCGGTGCGGGCGCGCATCTGGCGGTCGGGCGTGTCGTAGAGGACGTTCGACTCGAAGGCGCGCGGAGTCTGGAGGGTGAAGCCGGCGGCCTGGAGGCGCGCGGCGAGGCCGGGAAGTTCTTCGACGCGGAATTTGATCTCGGTTTCGACGGGCATCGGTTGCAGTGAGTATACGGTTCCCAAGGTCTCATAGGCGAGAACCGGGACTCGCGAGTTCGCCGGCGGAGGGTCGAGGGCGGGCCGTCCGCCGGATTCTGCAACGACGATCTGAAAGACAAGGACGGACGGTTGAGAATCGCGGTTTCCCACCCTTTCCGTTCGCCGCGGCGACCGGAAAGGACGGGGCACCCAGCGTCAATTCGCCATCTTTCAGGGGGTTAAAACCCCCTGCTCCCTCCGGAATTCTCCGTCTGCAACTGCAGGATTAGGCGGAGAAGGAGTGGACAACTGTATTGCGGAGGAATGGAAGACAGCATCGTTTTCTCAGCAATAGGAGGCTGAGGAAATCTATCTTCCCGCCTCCGCTACCAACTTGAGGGCCCTGGTCATGGCGTCGGTGCGGCTCCGCTTCAAGGCCGCCATATTCGCGCCCCCAGGCAGCCATCTTTCAGGGGAATAGCGTTGCAGGTGGTCCTCCAACTGGCCGGCAAAGGCCGCTCCGGTCTGGGCGACGGCGGCCTGCGCCTTGGGGAGAGCCTGACGGAAGTGAGCCATCTCCGCCGGCGCGGCTTCAGGGTGGTAGCTGAGCCGGTCGCCGGTTTGCAGGGCGTCGACCAGAGCGTCGGGAGCGTCGGAGACTGGCGAAGTCTGGCGCATGGCGTCATAGGCGCCGCGCAGCCGGGTTATCGAACCGGCAAAGCCGTCCAACTCACTCCGGCGCGCGGTCAGGCCAGGGGCGCGGCGCACTTCGACGGTCACCATGGAGGTCACGCTGCGGCTGGACACGGGAATCACCGTGGTCAGCGTGTTGCCCTCGTAACTCCACCCGTTCTTCCCGTTGATACCCGCGTAATTCAATGGACTGCCATTCACGGTGACCCGCTCGGGCGGCCAATCGGCAGGCAAGCGCAGTTCAAATCCGCGCGCACGAGGCGTTCCGGGATAAGCGCCCTGCACGGGGCCGATCTCCACCCGCAGCGTGTCGCCGGTCTGCGTAGCCTTGACCGGTGTGCGGGCATAGACGCCCCTTTGATATTCGACCCCCGCGCCGGAGTCTTCATAGACCGAGTAAGTAGACGTTGTGCCCGGCGTCAGAGGCCAGATGTTGACGATGAGCGGATCGACCGGCTTTTCTCCGGTGTAGAGCATGGGAGGCTGCATGGGGACAATGGCTCCGGGACGCAGATAGATGGGAATCTGCTCGATCGAAAAGCTGCGCTCCACGGTGACGCCGCCGCGAAGATGCTTGCCGGTGGGCCATTCGATCCACTCGCCGAGAGGGAGCCAAACCATCTCTGTGGCAAGCCCCGAGGCTTTGTCGGCAGGCGCGGTCACGGGCGCGGCCAGCATTTGGTCGCCGAAGAGGTATTCGCCCTTGCTCCGGTAGGCCTGCTCCTCTTCGGGCCAGTCGTAGTAAAGCGGGTGCAGGAAGGCTACGCCTGTCTCGTAGGTCTTGCGGGCCTCGGTATACAAATACGGTTCGAGCGCATAGCGGAGCTGAAATGCGGAGCGCAGAACCGAGGAATACGGCTCGGGATAGGCCCAGATGCGGCGCTCGCTGTCGGGATTCTTGGTGGTGTGGGTGCGCAGAATCGGACTGAATGCGCCGAACTGCACCCAGCGCGTGTAGAGTTCCGGATCGACAGAGCCGGGCAGGTGACCGCCAATGTCGTGGCTCCAATAGGCGTAGCCCACATTGGCCGCCGTGGCCGTGAACCAGGGCTGGAAGGCCAGCGAATCCCAGACGGAAATGGTGTCGCCTGAGAAGCCGATCTGGTAGCGGTGATTGCCCAGGCCGCCCCAGCGGTGAAAGAGCAGGGGCCGCTTGCCCTCGCGCTGCTGATCGGTGAAATGGACGTAGTTGAGCCACCAGGTGGGGTTGACCCCTGCGAGCTTGGTCTCGGGTTGCTGCTGCCAGTCGAGCCACCAGAAGTCGACGCCCTGTTTTTCCAGCGGATGGTGCAGCAGGTTCATGTAGTTGGCGGCGAACTTCTTGTCGGTAATGTCGAAGGGCACATACTTGCGGGTCGCCGGATCGATGCCCATGGCCCGGGCCATGGCGGGATAAGCCGCCTCCCAAGGCTCGACGCCAGCGGCTGGATGCAGATTCAGCGTCGTCTTCAGCCCCTCGGCATGGAGGTGGGCGAGGAACCGATCGGGATCGGGAAAGAGCAGCTTGTTCCAGGTGTAGCCGGTCCAGCCCAGCGACTGGCCGGACTGGTCCACCTCGCCGGCGGCCTCAAGCTGCTCCTGGCTCATGTGCCAGTCCATGTCGATGACGAGCACGTCCAGGGGCGTGTCGTTTTCACGGGAGCCGCGAACCAGCTCGTCGAGTTCCTGGTCGGTATAGGCCCAGTAGCGCGACCACCATGCGCCAAAGGCAAAGCGCGGCGGCAGCGGAATGCGCCCGGCGACGCGCACAAAGTCGCCCAGCGCCTTGCGGTAGTTGTGCCCGTAGCCAAAGAAGTACCAGTCCTGGCGCTGGCCTTGGGGCCGCTCCATCACCCACGGCCAGGGGCTCTTCTCTCCGTCGCGAAAGGTGAAATCGGCGGAGTCGAAAAGCGGCCGCGTGGAGTCATCCACCAGCGCCCATCCGGAGCGCGAAGCCAGCCCCTGCTCCATCGGTTCTTTGGTGTTACCGCCCAGCGCGCCGTCCAAGGTGCGGGTTGTGCCTTGCAGGTTGCCGGGATCGGTATCGCCGGGATGCCACGTAACCTGCTTGCCGTCGACGGTGAGGGTGATGGAGAGATTGCCGGCGGTGAAGCGGTCTTCCGGGCCAGATTCAGTAACTGCAATGGGTGAGTATTGGAGCGTGAGAGCCGAGGTCTTAATGGTCAGTCCGCGGCGACGTAAATTGACTGGTAGGCCGGTTCCTCCGGTTATTGTGACTTCGAACTCCGGTACCGGCATCCGCCGATTCAAGAACACAAGCGAGGCATGATCCTCGAATTTGCCGTCGGCCGCCCACTCCATGCGGATCAGCTCGGGGGTGAGGACGGTGAATCGCGCATGGCCCACAATGACGACGGCCCTGGGGTCGGCCAGAGGATTGTCAAGACCCTGCTCCAGCCTGAGCTGTATGCCTTGGCTTGCCGTGGCAGCCGGAGCGGAGGGCTGGGCCGCGAGTGCTCCAGCAAGCGAGATGGCAACTCCAATGGCGATGAAATGTTGCAGGAAAGGTCGCATGCGCACGTCCAGTCTTTGCCTCACCGAAAGCCTATCACCGCGGGGATTGAATCCTGCCGTTGCGGCTGAACATCGTCGATTCCGGCGTGCCGGGGACGCAGGGGCCGATTCTCTCCGCGATGCACCATCCGCTTCAACAGCCCAACGGCTTGGGTCCTGAATGTGACGAAGCCCAACCGGCTGGGTTTGGGCGGTGGAACAGGCTCCTCGACCGCTCCGGATCAAGAAGCGAAAAGCCGACGAACTTCGTTTAACCCCTTGAAAACCCTTGATTGGACCGGTGAAACCGCGTTATATACAAGACTACCGGCAGACAACCGGAATTCGCCTGGAGGCATCTCTGCTTCCTGGAGGCAACAATGCGCAACGCCGCCGCCCGCTCCAACCTGCTGGTCCCCGAGGTGCGCGAGGTCATGGACATTCGCCAGGCCTCGGACTATTTGGCCATCTCGCCCGACACGCTTTACAAGTATGCCTCCGAGGGCTTTGTGCCCGCCTTCAAGCTGGGCAACCGCTGGCGCTTCAAGCGCTCCCGGCTGGACGAATGGATGGACCGCCAGTCCGATCTGCAGGCCGCCGAGGCCGAGATCGACCCGCACGAGAAGAAGCCGGTAAGGCCGGCGATGTGAAGGCAGGGGTCAGGGAACAGGCCGGTTTGACCTCCGGTCAAGAACTGCGGTTATGAGGAGGAAGCCAAGTCCATGTCGATGGAACTGCATGTCCTATTGAAGCAATCCAAAATCCCATCCGTGGCCTCATGGAGCAACGCTATCCGGGATGCTGGATTACCGTTGGTGATTCCACACGAGTTCAATATTGTCACGGATAGCGGCTGGCAGCCCTTCCGGTTTTGGGAAATATCGAGTGGAGTTGAAGTTTCCTTTGATTCGAGCATAGATGAAGAGATCAAGTGCTATCCCGCCCTTGGACCTTTGAAGCGCCATTTCGACTCTCTTGTTTCCTTTCGCTGGGGTGGCGATGTTGATGAATGTGCGGTGGCCGTCCTTGTGGCTTCAACTCTTGCGCAGGTTGTGGATGGCGTGCTCTACGATCCCCAAGAGAACCTGCAACAGAACGGTCGAGAGGCACTGGTGATGGCGCGGGAGACAATTGCTCAGTTGTTTCCCGGTAAGTGATTGATGGCCTTCAACTGCCCACGACTAGACGGCTCAAGAAGCAAGAAGCTGTTAGAATTTACTGAGTGGGGTAGTACATGGCCGCTGCAAACGCTTTCGTGGTTCCGCTCGCTCCAGCTGCGTTGGATGACCGTCGCTTGGCGGTCGAGAGCGCGATTGGCTCTCTCAGGATCGAAGCTCTTGAGCTCGATGCGGTTCCCAATCGCATTCTTGAGCAATATGCGCAAGGCGAGATTTCTCTTGACGAAATGAGCCGCCTGATCCACGAATACACTGCCACGATCGCCTGAGATCCAATGCCCGCCGATCCCTCAGGCCTTGACCCGCATTTCGATTACCAGCACGGGATTTTGAGGAATGTACCCGGCTTGACCGATCAAGCCAAGCTTGACAGGTTCGAAGCCGCCGAAGCAGCCGAGGCGATTGTCAGACTGCACGCCAACCCCGTGCGGGGAGCCTTCGACAAAGCTCATCTCAAGAATATCCACGTTCGCATCTTCCAGAACATCTATCCCTGGGCGGGGGAGTTCCGCCGAGTGAATATGCACCGCGCGGCGTCTTACCCCTTTGCCGTGGTTCAGTTCATGGAACAAAACCTGGACCACACGCTTGCAGAGTTGGCCGGGGAGGACCATCTAAGAAGCCTGGATGCAAGTGCCTTTGCTGGCCGCGCAGCATTTTACTTTGGCGAGTTGAACTCCATTCATCCTTTTAGAGAAGGTAACGGACGCACGCAGCGCGAGTTCGTTCGAGAGTTGGCTGCCGAGGTGGGGCACCGCATCAACTGGGGTCGCGTTACTCGCGAGCAAATGTACGACGCATCGATAGAAAGCCATAACCTGGGCAGAAATGCGGCCTTTGCCGCGCTGATCGCTTTGGCCATCGAGCCTGTGCGATAGTTCTGATCTCTGACCCCTGTTATCCTTTCCCAGTGGACCACCTCCGCCGCATCGGGCAACTGCGCCGCCGTTTGACCAAAGCCGGGCTGCCGGGGCTTGTGGTCACGCATCTTCCCGACGTTCGCTATCTCTGCGGATTCACAGGTTCCAGCGCCGCGCTGGCCATCACCCGCCGCGCCACCCGGCTGTTTACCGATGGCCGCTACACGGCGCAGGCCGCGGAAGAAGTCCAGGCCGCGCGGGTGGAGATCGTCAAGAGCTCGCCGGCTGTGGCCGCTGTTGAGTGGCTGGCCGCGCAGCGCGGAATGAGATTCGCGGGATTCGACCCCGGCCGGACCACCGTGGCCGAGCTGGCACGCTGGAAGGCCGCTCTGCCGGCGCGGCTGCGGCGCGGCTTTTTCTCCCCCTTGCCCGCTCCCCTCGTCGAGCCGTTGCGCTGGGTGAAGGACGAAGACGAGCTGGCGCTGATGGCGGAGGCGGCGCTCGCCGGTTGCAAGCTCTTCGAGCACATTCTGGGCTTTATCCGGCCGGGGCTCAGGGAGATGGAGGTGGCCGCGGAGCTTGAGCACCGCGCCCGCCTGCTGGGCGCAGAGGGCATGTCGTTTGAGACCATCGTTGCATCCGGCGTTCGATCCGCCCTTCCTCACGGAAGGGCAACCGGCGCCCGGCTGCCGCGGCGAGGATTCGTGACCCTCGACTTCGGTGTTATTCTCAAGGGTTACTGCTCCGATATGAGCCGCACCGTCTTCCTGGGGAAGCCGAGAGCCAAAGAGCGGAATGCATACCAGGCTGTGCTCGAAGCCCAGGAGGCCGGCGTGGCCGCGGTGAGCGCGGGCGCAAGCTGCGGGGAGGTGGATGAGGCCGCCCGAAGCGTGCTGCGCAGGGAGGGCCTGGCAGAGGCTTTTACCCACTCCACCGGCCATGGCGTGGGCCTTGAGATTCACGAGCCGCCGCGCATCGGCGCCGGACAGACAGCCAGGCTGCTGGCGGGCATGGTTGTTACCATTGAGCCAGGAGTCTATCTGGCGGGAGAGTTCGGCATTCGCATCGAGGATATGGTGGTTGTGACAAGAACCGGAGGGCGGGTGCTGACGCCGGCGCCCAAGGCACTGATCGAACTTTGAAATCCAGGCCCGCCCGCGCGCGGGAGAGTTAAGGAACGAATGAATCCACTGAGTCCTGAAGATATCGACGATCTGAAACAACTGATCGATTTTCTGAAAGAGAACCAGGTTGCCGAATTCGAGTTGGACCGCGGCGAAGTGCGAGTCCGGCTCAAGCTCGACCGGCCCCACGGCTCAGCGGCCGGATTGCCGGAGCTGGCGAGCTTGCTTGCCGGCGCCCGGACAGCCCCGGCTCAGCCGGCAACCGCGGCATCCGGCGCTTCGACCGCGGCCGAGGAGCCGCCCGCGGACCCGAACGCGGGGCTGCACATCGTCAAGTCGCCCATAGTCGGCACCTACTACGGCTCGCCTTCGCCCGGCGCGTCGGCCTTTGTCTCTCCCGGCGATCGCGTGGAGAAGGGGCAGGTGATCTGCATCGTCGAAGCCATGAAGCTGATGAACGAGATCGAATCCGACGCCGAAGGCGAGATCGTCAAGTGCTTTGTATCCAACGGCCAGCCCATCGAGTTTGGGCAGCCGCTGTTTTCCGTCCAGCTGGGGTAGGAAAAGGCAGCGGAGCGAGCGGAGGCAGTCCAGAAACTGTTTGCTGAAGGGGACGGGCTTTAACCCGAGGTTGGAGCCGATTTTGCTTTCGGCTTTACCCCCTGAGGGAATGAATAACGACGTAAAGAGCTTCCCTCAGGGGCTAAAGCCCTGTTTTTTCCTTGCCGTTGATGTACGGGCTAAAGCCCGTACCCTTCGCTCAAAACCAAGTTGTTGGACAGGTTCAAAGGGTCATGAATGTTTCGTAAAGTGCTGGTTGCCAATCGCGGGGAGATCGCGCTGTGCGTGCTGAACGCCTGCCGGGAACTGGGTATTCGCACTGTTGCGGTTTACAGCGAGGCCGATCGCAACTCGCTGCACGTGCGCTTTGCCGACGAGGCGATCTGCATCGGCCCTCCGCGCCTGGCGGATAGCTATCTCAACGTGCCCGCGGTGATCTCCGCCGCCGAGATCGCCGACGTGGATGCGATTCATCCCGGCTATGGCCTGCTGAGCGAGAACGCCAACTTTGCCGAGGTCTGCCGCGCCTCGAACATTAAGTTCATCGGGCCGCCGGCCGAGGTGACGCGGCTGATGGGCGAGAAAGAAAAGGCTCGCCAGGCGATGAAGAAGGCCAAGGTGCCCATTCTGCCCGGTTCCGATGGCGTGATTGCGACGGCCAAGGACGCGGAAAAATGCGCGCGAGCGGTGGGTTACCCGGTCATCCTCAAGGCCAACGCCGGCGGCGGCGGGCGCGGCATGAGAATCGTGCGCGCCGCGGAGGAACTGCCCAATCTCTTCCCCGCGGCAACCAGCGAAGCGGCCAACGCCTTCGGCAACGGCGAGCTGTACATGGAGAAGTTCATCGAGCAGCCCCGCCACATCGAGTTCCAGGTGCTGGCCGACGAACACGGTCAAGTGGCCACGCTCTTTGAGCGCGAGTGCACCATCCAGCGGATGACGCCCGAGCTCCGCGAGGAACTGAGCCGCACCCTGTGCCGCTGCCTGGCCGAGATCGGCTACCAGAACGCGGGCACCGTCGAGTTTCTGATGGATGAGGACCAGCAGCTCTACTTCATCGAGATGAATACCCGCATCCAGGTGGAGCACCCGATTACCGAGGCCATCACCGGGGTCGATCTGGTCAAGGCGCAGTTGCGCATCGCCGCCGGGGAGCGGCTGGAGGCCATTCTGCCCGCGAAGCTGGAGATTCGCGGCCACGCCATCGAATGCCGCATCAACGCCGAGCATCCCACCAAGTTCACGCCTTCCGCGGGCAAGATCACCGCCTTCAATGTTCCCGGCGGCAACGGCGTGCGGGTGGATACGGCGCAGTACGCCGAGAGCGTGGTGCCGCCCTACTACGATTCGCTGATCGCCAAGCTGATCGTCCACGGAGCCGACCGCGCGGAGGCCATTGCCAAGATGGAGCGCGCGCTAAGCCAGTTCGTCGTGCAGGGGATCGAGACCTCGATCTCCATGCACCAGGCCATCTTTCGAGACCCCGGCTTTCGCGCCGGCGAATTCGACACCAAGTTCATGGAACGGTTTCTGGCTAGGGAAGCGGAAGCATAAGCGCGGGAGCGCTTCCGAGAAGCTTACTTCGCAGTGCCAAGCGCCTGCAGGACCCTTTTCAGGCTTTCTTTGACCTCCGGGCCGTTGTCTCCCAGGGCGATCGCCCTTTGCAAATGCTCCTTAGCTCCGGTCATCTGGTTCAACTGAGCGAGGACAAGGCCGAGCGCCTCGTGCGACAAGGCGTCGTCCGGCTGGAGGGCCAGGGACTGTTCAAGGCGAGCGCGCGCCTGCTCCAGGTTGCCGGCTTTCATATCGAGGATGCCGTTGAGGTAAAGCAGTTTCGAGTTTTGCGGAAAGACGAGCAAAAGCCTGTGCGCGGCCTCCGGAGCCTTCTCCGGGCGGGCGGCCATCAGCGTTTCAAGGTAATGACCCGCGGTATCGGAATCATCGGGATGCTGTGCGAGCGCCAGGTCGAGAACCGTGACCGCCTCATCCCGGCGGCCGAGTTGACCGAGGAGATCCGCCAGCCGGTTGGCAAGGGGCAGGGAATCAGGCGAGGTATTGAGGGCGTCGCGCAGAACGCTGGCCGCGGCATCGAGCCTTGCTGTGCGGGCATACGCCTCGGCCAGATTGAGGCTTTGCTGCGGCGTTCGCTCCGCCAGGAGCCGCGGATTCTCCAGCAAAGCTATAACTCCGTTGAAATCGCTCTGAAGAAGCAGGTCGTTGGAGAGACCATCGAGAGCGGTCGCAGACTCGGGGTCCAAGGCCAAGGCCGCGCGCCACTCATCCGCCGCGTTTTTGGTCGAATGCGACGCATCCAGAGCCGTAGCCAGGACGATATTGAGTTTGATGTCGCGGTAGCCGAGTTGTTCGGCTTGCCGGAGCGCGGCGATCGCTTCTTCCGTGTCGCCGGAAAAGTAGAGGCTGACGCCGAACATGAAGGCCACATGGGCGATGTCCTTCTGATTGGGCTCCATCTGCAGAGAAGTGGCGAACGCATTGGCGGCGCAGGCATACTTCTGCTGGCCGGCGAACCAGACCCCGAGATCGGTGAGTGCGGCGGCGCTGGGCTTGTCATGAAGCTGCGCCTTCATCGATGGAGGGGGCGCGCACGGCGCTTGCCCACGGAATGGCCCGGCGCTCAGAAGCAGCAGCGCAATCAGGAGAGCGACCGAGCGCGTCAAGGGGAATGAACCGGAGAATGAAGGCCGGATTGTCATCCTGTGCAGATTCTACTTGGGCAGATCGGCAACGTGAACCTGAATGTCCTCGATCCCGTCGCCGTCGATGTTGACGAATTCGGGAATATTCACTGCGCGGTTGGCGGCGGTGGTGTTGTCGATGAGGATGGCCGGGCTGTCGTTGCCGTCGGCGTCGATGTGGGTGAGATACATCTGCGTGTAGGGCGACCGGGCTTTGGAGGCGAAGACCAGCCAGCGGCCGTTGGGCGAAAAGCTGTGCCAGGAGTTCATGAGGCGGGTGTTGGCCCTCATGCGGCGCGCGACTCCGCCGGCAAAGGGAACGATGTATAACTGGCTGTCGGGGCGCATGAGCTGGCCGTTGCGGCACTGGACGAAGACGATCCAGCGGCCGTCGGGCGAGACTTTGGGGAAGTTATTGCTCATGCCGTTCTCCGACGCGCCCACGATGCGCTCGGGCACGCCCCCTTTGCCATCGTTGAAGGGGATGCGGTAGAGGTCGTACTTGATCTGCGTTTCGTTGGGGTCGTTGGCGCGCAGCGCTCTGAGCTGCCCCGGAGTCCTCGGAGGGCGGGCTTCGGCGCGGCCAAAGACGATGTACTTGCCGTCGGGGCTCCAGACTCCATCGGTCTGCGCATAACGGGGATCGTCGGCTCCGGGCAGGGGAGAGCGCAGGCCGGTCGAGCGGCTGTACCACTCCAGAATGCCGCGGGTGGGATAGAACACCTGGAGGAAGTGATAGTCCATGAAGTTAATGACATAGTAACTGTCCAGTAGTTTCAGCGACGGGCCGGCGAAGGTGCTCACGATGAAGCGGCCGTCCGGCGAGACCTGGGACATGAATCCCACCCTGGTCAGGCCGACGCGGCCGTCGGTGTTCCAGTGCACCATATCCTTGCTCTCTATGGTGATGTGCTTGCGCACGGGAACGATGGCATAGAGGCCCTTGTCGTTGGCCGGTCCGTCGATATCCATGCCGAAGGTCTTGCCGTCGGCGGAGAAGGAGTGGCAGTTGGCGCAGGTGGGCATGTCCTTGAGAACGGTGCGGCTCTCCGGCTGGCGAATATCGCGCAGGCGCCAATGGATGAGATGGATTGCGGTGGGCGCCAGCGGGGACACGACTCCGTTTACTCCCGCCGCGGGCATGAGCGGAACATCGCGGTAGAAGATCGGTGCGCCTACCGGATCAGGAGACGTAGTGAGTTGAATGCGAGCCTGGGAGAAAGCGACATGGGCGTCGCGATAGCCGGTGATGACCACGGTGGCCGGCTGCTGGACGGAGTTCGACTGGATCGCGGCCCATGTGGCCGCGTCGGGGGTCCAGGTCCAGGCCGCGGCCTGCTGCAGAGTCAGCTTCGGCGGCTCATTGGAATCGGCGACGCAATCCGGATCGATGGCTCCCAGGCGCATGCGTTCTCCCTTGGACACTGCGTGGATTGCGGGAGCCTTGCCGGCAAACGTGATGTCGATGCTCCAGGAGGTTCCCGCCGCATCCCGCCAGAGGAAGGTGGGAGGGGTGATGCCGGGGGGAAAGACGGAGCCGTCCTCGGGATAGTCGATGGAGATGGGCGACAAAACCCGCGGAGCATCCTGGGCCGCGGAGACCGGCTGCAATAACTCCGCGATGCCATAGGGGAGCTTTTGCAAGGGCAGAACGCCGATGGAGAGGAACGCAAGGGCGAACAGGGCAAAGAATCCAGGCGCCTTGAGCCTTGGCTGTCTCCGGGACCGGAAATCTGGGAGCACTGTTCCTCCATGGAGCCGCGATCCACGCCTTGAGTATCTCGCGAACGCGCCGCCGGGAGGCAGACGCGCTCCATGAAAGGCGCAAACCCAAGGCACTCGAGCGAATCCGGCAATTCACGAGCGGCGTTCGATCTCAATTGTAGGCCCCGGCGAAGTTGGGGAAGCGAGGCCTGTAACCTCGAGAAGATGTTTTCAAGAACTGAATCCGGCTGTCAAGCCGTCCCTGGCGGGGCTTCCTCATGCGCGCGGCGGGGCATGAGGAAGCGCTCCGGGGAAGCCGGGATTACTTGCGGGCGACCGTGATGGAGCTGAGCGGAATCTCCAGCGTGCCCGCGCGGCTTGACGAAAAGGCGTAGATGCCGGTGCGCAGATAGACGTCGCCCGGCGGCGCATCGAAGTCGAAGTGGAAGGGAATACCGGAGCTCTGGGCGATCGCCATCTGCTCGGGCCGGACAGCGAGTCCGATGGAGCGCGTCTCCCAGTTCAGCGGCTTGCCTTCCTGGCTGTAGGCAAAAAGCGCCACTTCGATGGTTTGGCGGCGAATCCCGTCCGGACCTGGAACGAGCGTGAGGCCGTTCATCGCCAGCGAGAAGCCGATGCGATAGCGCGTAAGCGGGGCTTTCAGGTTGGCATTGTCGCCTGCATGGGCGGCATCTGGAGCGGGCTGGGGCACAACCGGCGCAACTGTCATGCGATAGCGGAGCTCGGTGAAGTCGGGCATTCCGCGGTCCATCAT
>JBEKCX010000071.1:0-10227 GCA_050014655.1 Occallatibacter sp.
CCCGTGCCGCGCGGCGCTCGGCAAACTCCCGCGGAGTGGGGATGGGGGTCAAAGCGCGCCCGGCAAACATATCGCTGAACAGACCCAGCAACTCGGCATGAATCAGGCCGTTCGAGGCCAGAATCTCCCGGCTGTCCAGCTTGTACTTGCCGCCGGAAAAGTCCGTCACCCGCCCCCCGGCCTCCTCCACCAGCAGAATCCCAGCCGCCGTATCCCAGGGATTCAGGTTGAACTCCCAGAAGGCATCCATGCGCCCGGCGGCCACATAGGCCAGGTCCAGCGCGGCTGAGCCGGCCCGCCGCACACCGTGGGAGCGCAACGTGAACTCATGGTAGAAGTGAACATTCGGACTCAAGTGCCGCTTGTGGCTGGGAAAGCCGGTACCCACCAGCGCCTCGGCCAGCTCCGCCACGCGCGAAACCCGCATCGGCCTGCCGTTCAGCCTGGCGCCCCGTCCGCGCTCGGCGACGTACAGCTCGTCGCGCATGGGGTCGTAGATGACCGCGGCCAGCAGCGTTCCGTCCTGGCCGGCCTCGTCTTCGGCGCTTCGCTGCTCCAGGCCCAGCGAGACGCAAAACTGCGGGAAGCCGTGGGCAAAGTTGGTGGTCCCGTCCAGCGGGTCCACGTACCAGCGAAACTCGCCGCCCATCCGCTCCCGCGTGCCCTCTTCGCCGTAGATTCCGTGCTCCGGAAACGCCTCACCCAACCGCTGGCGGATCAGCTTCTCCACCGTCCGGTCGGCCACCGTCACCAGGTCCACGTCGCCCTTGTATTCGGTGGCAACGCCGGCAGCCAGAAACTCGCGCAGCCGCGCGCCTGCCTCCTCGGCAATCGCCGAGGCCTTGGGAACCCAGACGAACTCCTCCCCGGCCCCGCCGCTCAAGAGGCCTCTCCGTTTGAGACTGACCCGTCTCCGGCTGGCCGCGCCGCGCTCGCAAGCCGCGGCGGACGGGTTCGGGCGGCTTCGGAGATAGTCCGGATCTGATCCTTGTAGATGAACAGGTTCGGCTGTCCCACGCGCGTCAGCCGCAGCATAGCGTCGTCGAAGTACTCGATCCAGCCGCGCACCGTCTCCCCGTCGCGCAGCTTGATCTGGACGACCACCTGGCGTTCGCTGAGAGAGCGCAGGTAGAGCGCCTCCTGGCCGGTTTCGCCGGGCGGAGGCGTCTTGGAGCGGCGGCGTGAGGATAATGGTGAGGTCATGATGCCATTCTAGACGCATCGGCAAGAAGAGAGCCGTCGCGAATCCGGAGGCGGCAGGAAGATGTATCCCGATTTCCGATGGGCGCGGGCGAAGACGGCGTGCTTATGCTGCGTCTAACCCAGGTGCCCCATCTGCACAATTGCCGTTTTCAGCGTGCTTGCCCAGGCGGGTGAAATCCCCCTGGATACGACAGCCGTTGCTGGAGCTGAATTCAAGGCTTCCGCCCAGTTGATGGGCCAGGCTGGCGGCCAGCTTGAGTCCCATCGAGGTGGTTCTGGCGGCGTCGAAGTCGTCGGGAAGACCAACCCCGTTGTCCTCGACAACAAAGCGCACGGCGCCCGGAATGCAGGCAACTGAGAGATGGATCTTGCCGGGCCGGCCATGGGGCAGGCCATGCTTGAGGCAATTCGATATAAGTTCGTTGGCCAGAAGGCCGAAAGGGACCGCGATATCCAGGGTAAGAGGAATCTCGGCCGCATCCATCTCGAGTTCAACCTGATCGGGTCGCTCGGAGTGCGACGCAATGGCGCCGCGGGCCACGTCGCGCAGATAGGCGACCAGCGAAAGCCTGGCGAGGTCCGGCATGCGGTAAAGGCGCTCATGGACCATGGCCATCACGTGGACCCGCTCGACGGAGGTCTCGATGGCATTTCGGGCATCGCCATCGGAGAGGGATCGGGCGCGCAGCTTGAGCAGGCTTTGCACTACCTGCATGTTGTTCTTCACGCGATGGTAGACCTCGCGGAGCAGAACTTCCTTTTCCTTCAGGTCGTGGGAGACGACTCCGGCAAAGGTCGCGATCTCCTCGTTCTTGCGGCGCAACTCTTCCACCGTGGCTTCCAGTTGCAGGGTTCTTTCGGCGACCCGTCTCTCCAGCTCGGCGGCAGACTCTCCCTGTATCCGGTTGGTCTCGCGCAGGTGCTCTTCCGCGCGCTTGTGGCAGGTCAAATCGTGCAGCACCCTGGTGAAGCCATTGAAGAGGCCGGAGATGTTTCTGGCGGCTGCCAGTTCGACCTCCGCCCAAATCTCTTCGCCGTCCGCGCCCGTCCGCCATCCCGCGGAGTGGACGGCCATGGAGGATCGAGACGCTTCCTGCAACTGCCGCGCCGGTTCTCCGGCTGCAATCTCGGCGGGCGTGAAGAGGATGGAATAGTTCTGTCCCAGCGCCTCTGCGGCTGTCCTGTTGTAGACCCGCCGGGAACCCTCGTTCCAGGTAAGAATCCGGCCCTGGGCATCGAGTTCGTTGATGGCATAATCGCGCGAATTCTCCAGCAGGGCAGAGATATGCGCCCGGCTGCCCGCGCGGAATGGATCGAATCGGCGGCAGACGACCATCACGTACGTTCCGCTTTCGGTCGCGAAGGGCTTCAGCGTCACATCCACCGGGAACTCGTTGCCGCGCGAGTCGCGGGCTTTGATATTCAGAAACGAGCCCTGGGCGCAATCCGGGGAACGCAGCATGTACCTTCGCAGATGGCGGGCATAGCGCTCGCGAGCCGCCGTTGAGAGCAGCATTTCGATGGGCTGACCTTCCAGGTCGCGGCGAAAGTAGCCGAACTCCACCAGCGTGCGGCAATTGGCTCCGGCAATCCGGCCATCGGCGCCGGCAACCAGCACCATCTCCGGATGTCCCTCGAAGAGAGCGCGCAGCATGGCCGGATTCCCAAGCGAATTCACCACGGAATCGGGCAGCCACCCGGCAAGGCCGGTATCGACTGCACGCTCGCTCTCCGACTTGGACATCTCGGCCTCGAAAGGAATCTCCTCTGCTTTGAAAAGAAAACGCCGGCGCCGTTACATCGAGATGCGATGCGAGCCGGGAATCTCCGTCGCCCCGCCGGTTAGCGTGAACACGCCCTGGACACGGACTTGCGGCGGGAAGGCGGGAACGGCAAGATCGCCGTCCAGCAGCTTACGCAACAACTGCTTGGAGATGCGCGGATCGGGGTCCGTGCTCAGCCCCTTAAGGGTGCGGCCTATCAGGCTCTCGGCCGCGACGCCCGCCTCCCGCATCAAGGCCTGATTGACGCGCACGATATGGCCGTTGCCGTCCAACTGCACCATGGGCACGGAGAGCAAATCGAAAGTGTCGGCTTCCTCGCGCACGCCCTCCGCTACCTGGGAACGCAGGCGCTCCTCGGCCTTGCGCAAGGATAGGACATAACCCCGGTGCCCGCTGGCTTCGTCAAAAAGCGGAGAGACGGCGATGTCCACCAGCACGCTGCCTCCGCTCGCCGGCTTGAGATGCAAGCCAAACTTCTCGGTCATGCATCCGTCTCTGCGGCCGTCCAGAATCGGAACGGGACGGCCGCGGCCGTCTCGGAGATCGAGCACCTCGAGGAGACCGCGATTGGCGGCATATTCGTGCGTCCTGCCCAGGAGCCGTTCGGCGGCGGCGTTCATGAACTGGATGTCGCCGGTGAGCGAAACCATCAGCAGCGAATCGTGCATGCCGTGGAAGGTCGCTGCGATCTTGCCATGCGCGGCGCGCTGCCCCGCGTCCACCTTGGCTTTATGCAGCGCAACCTGCAGCGTGGCCTTGAGCTCGCGGCTCTGAAAAGGCTTGGTCAGATAACCATAGGGCATCTCCCGCGCCGCCCTGGCGATGGTCTCGTCGTCGCTGTACGAGGTCAGGAAGATCACCGGGACCTCATAAGCATCGCGCAGCAGGCGGGCCGTCTGAATGCCATCCATGCTTCCCACAATGCGCACATCCATGAGAGCCAGGTCCGGCCGCGTCTCCTCGACTGCCAACAACGCCTCGTCGGCGCTCTCAGCCAGCCCAATCACTTCACAACCCAGTTGCTCGACCTCCTGTTGCAGGTCCAGAGCCACGATGGGTTCATCTTCAACAATCAGCAGTTTGCCCTTCACATAACCTCCATGCGGTTAGGATGCACCTGGAGCACACCCGGCCAGAGATGCAAACGGCCGGATACAGCGAAACTGATTTTGACAGTAACTTGTAAGACTGAGGAGAAGGTGAAACAGCCGAAGAGATTCTTGTTTCCAATTTAATATTGGAACTTCAAAGAGCGCTTCAACTCATTTCAGGAAAGGCGCGATGCCGATTGCAAAGCAGAAAAGACTTTGGCCCGAGTCTTGCCGCGCATCGCCATCAGTTCCCCTTGGCCGGCGAATCCATGTAGTAGCCGGTCTTGTGGCGGATATTGAAGGCGTCGGGCGCAGCCCTGGGGATGGTGACCTGCACGCGGTGGAAGGGCCTTCCAGGCTCCTGATTCTTTGGATAGTAACCGAGTAAGTATTGGGTGCGCAGGTCGTCGCTGACCCGCGCGAAGGCCTTGTCCAGCCCGCCGTCGCTCTCGTAGAAGCTCTTGCCGCCGGTCTGCTCGGCCAGGGTGATGAGGGCGTGTTCGCCGCCCAGATCGCGCCCCGCGCTGGCCTCTATGGGCACGTCGATGATGGAGTAGATCATCACCTCGTTGCGCAGAGCGGCCTCCAGAGCCTGGGCGTAGGTGGTGCTCTTGGCGGTATCGTCGCCGTCTGAGATGAGGATCAGCACCTTGCGTCCCTGTTTGCCGCCCAGGCGCTGCGATCCCAGGTAAATCGCGTCATAGAGCGCCGTCGCCCAGTCGCCGCGCAACTGGGAAAGCCCGCGATCGATCTGGGCCACCTGGTTGGTGAAGGGCGTCAGCTCGCGCACGTCGGTGGCAAACTGGAGCAGGCTCATCCGGTCCTGCGGGCGCAGGATGGCGTGGGCGAAGCGCCGCGCCGCATCCGCCTCCTGGGCCATGTCCTTGCGCACGCTGCCGCTGGTGTCGATGGCCAGGGTGAGGTTCAGCGGCAGCTCCGACTGGCGCTCGAAGACCGCAATCTGCTGCGGCCGCCCGTCCTCGGCGACGGCAAAGTCCTCGCGCGCGAGCCCGCCCACAATGGCCCCGTTTCTGTCCGTCACGTTCACAAAGATGCTGACCAGCTTCACGTCCACGCGCAGGGTGGTCTCCTGCGCTGCGAGGGGCAGATCCGGGAGCGCGGCCAATACCAGACCGAAGATCGCCGCCAGCGCCGGCAAGAGGGCGAGCGCCCAATGGCCGATCCCAGGTCTCTCCGCCGCCGCGGACGAGACCTGGGGTACCCAGCTCTTCCTTCCACACAAGTTGGGTGTCCCATCCTTGCGCCTTCTTTCTGGCGCAAGGGTGGGAAACCGCAAAGCCCGTGTGCTGGGTGCCCCATCCTTGCGCCTTCTTTCTGGTGCAAGGGTGGAAAGCCGCAAAACCCGCGTGCCCCCGGCCTCGCTTTCGAGACCCGGCATTCCCAATCCTGAAACTCCGCTGCGATTATTCCTCATGCGAAGCCTCCGGCGGCGTCACGGCCAGGCCGGCGGGAAACGGCTCGCCCGCCGCCCACACGGCCCCATCCACAAAAGTCTCTTTCTTCCAGATGGGCACGGTTTTCTTGAGCGCGTCAATGAGCCAGCGGCAGGCCTCGAAGGCCGGCCCGCGATGCGCCGCGGCCACCACGATCAGCACGCTGGTCTCACCCACCTGAAGGCGGCCCAGACGGTGAACCATCGTTACCTGCCGCACCCCAAAACGCGTGCGGGCTTCGCCGGCCAAAGCTTCCATCCGGTTCCGCGCCATCTCCTCATACGCCTCGTAGTCGAGGTAAATGGTCTGGCGGCCGCGCGAGTTGTTGCGCACCGTGCCCTCAAAGACCACCACCGCGCCGTCCTCGCCCCCTTTAACCGCGGCAATCAGTCTTTCCGCGTCGATCGGCTCGCGTGTGAGTTCAGCCGCCGCCGGCCGCTCCTCGCCAAAACCATCGCAAACGCTTGCCGCACGCGCGGCACCGCCCGAGACCGGCGGCAGCAATCCCACCTCGTCGCCCTCGCTGAGCACCCTGGTCCCGGCGGCGAACTCGGCATTCACGCTCACCGCGATGCCGCGCAGCAACCGCGCCGGCTGGGGCGCGGCCTGGCCGGCGCTCAACCGCTCCAGCAACTCCGCCACTGTGGCGCCCTCCGGCAACTCGACCGTGGCCGGGGACGAGCCCAGCCAGTCTTTCAGCACGCCGAAGGGGAGAACTCGCACTTGCATCATCGATGAAAAGAATACCGCCTGCCGGTTAGACGCGGCAGGCGGCAATGGGTCGATGACAAGTTCCTGGCTCACACCATCTTGTACAGGAAGCCGGTGGGCGTTCCCCACAGGTTGCGAGCCCGGTCATCATAGAAGATGCTGAACTCGATGCCGCCAATATCGTAGTCGAACAGAGGAACGCGGTCGAAGGTATAGTCGCCGCGCACCGAGTACTCGTCGCCGCTACAGTCGATCATCAGCGTATCGCCGGATGAAAGCCGCTCGGAATGAGTGAGGAGCATGGAGACGAAGCTGAAGACGCCGAAGGCAAACTCGTTGCCGGCCATGGCCACGCGGGTGCGGCGCGCGGAGCAGCCGCGATGCAGCATCCCGGCCTGCGCAGCAACCACCAGAATGTCGTTCCCCTCCTGCTGGTCGGCCAGTATCTTCTCGGCCAGCTTGGAGCGCTCGCTCTGGCGCAGATAGGTCGGTCCCAAGCGGCCGATGATGCGGTTGGAGAACTTGCGCTTTGTAGCCAGCAGCCCGATCACGATCTCCACGGCTTCGTTGTAGGTGGGCGCCACTGCTTGCCAGCGCGGAATCGCGAACCACGCCTCCGCTCCCTCCACAAGCGGCTTGCGCGCCAGCTTCTCCTGGCAGTTCCCCAGGCTGGGCATGAGCCTTCTCAACTCCGTCACCTGGGCCTCGACCGGCCGCACGCGGTAGGTGGGAGGATACACGCGATTGGAGCCCACCTCTTCATCCTTGTACTTGTCGCTGATGGTGTGCCGGTGGATGATCTCCACCACGGAGGCGGCGATCTCGCGCTTGAGTTTCTTGTCCATATCCAGCGCAGCCTGGGCGCTGTGCCGGTCCAGTTGCTCGATCGCCGTCCGGTAAGCCTCGCGCACCGCTTCGCCCAGACACTCCTGGAGCAGCTTGTTCTGCTGGTCGGTGGTGTTTCCGGAAAGCTGCAACGGAACCAGCGTATGTGTGCCTGTGCTTAGGTTCGCCTGAATGGTCGCCATGATCACCGCTTCTCGCGCATCCGCGCACTGGATTCTATGACTCCTATCGGCACAGTCGGCGCTTTCAGCAGGCGGAAACCGCTGAAGTTGCTCTTTTTTGGAACAGCCGGACGTTGCCGCCCGTCGCACGGCCCGGCAATCGCTCCCGCCGCGCGTCTCCCCCCGAAACGAAATGGGCCGGCAGCTTCGCCGGCCCGTGCGTAATTGAATCGAATCTCAGCCTATGGATCCGGCGTCATCGGAATTGAACGGCGTAATCCACCAGGGCAAACGCGTCTGGATTCGCTCCTGCAGGGAAAGAGAAAAACACTGCGCAAGATATTGAATTCATGTGCTTTGTAACAAGGGCACGACTTCAGTCGGGCCGCATATGGGCGAAGGAAGCACGGTGGGCTTTAGCCCCTGCATGCAGCATCGGCGGGCAATCGGCAAAGGGGACATGAGGAGGTTGGCAGGGGCTATTCATTCCTGTACAAGAAATGTCCTGCGCCGTCCCTACGGGACTCCGGAGTTCCCATGTGGAATCCGCTTTCCCCACGCTGAAGCGCGGGGCTAACGAACACTGCGCCTCCGGCGCGGCTGCTAGGACATTACCTATGCAGCGATCAATAGCGGTCAATAAAGCCGTCATTATCCAGTGCTTCGGAAGGCGGGAGAACTAGCTGAGGAGAATGGGAACTGCTGGACCTTCGACCAGCGGCTTCACCACCGGAGCGTCGGTCTTGACGTAAGCGATCTTGCCCGCGTTGATCTCGTCCTGGGCGATGCGGCAGGCCTTGGTGGACTGGCTGTGGACAAGAGCGTGGGAACCGCTCTGCAACTGGCGGGCGCGGCGGGCGGCTACCAGAACCTTGCGGTAGTTGGAGTCGAAACCGGTCTCAATCGTCATGGGTGCCCTCGTGGTCGTCAACGGAGTCTTCCTCATCGGAGTCCTCCCCAAAGTTGAACTGCTGCTGGCCGTTTGTGCCGAGGACGCCAAAGGCCTCGAGCACCGGCTTGAGCCGCTCCTGCGAGTTTCGCTGCAGGCAGGCCGCGGCCACCTCCAACACCCGGCGCGAGCGGTACGCGATGGCCTCGCCATTGCGATAGAAGCGCTCGGCGAGCACGATGGCCTCCAACTGCGCCACCGCCCGGTCCAGAATGTCGTTGACCAAAATATATCCGTACTCGCGATAATTCTCAATCTCCTTGCTGGCCTCGTTGAGCCGCCGGAAGACCTCCTCTTCATTCACCACCCCCTCGGCGCGGCTGCGATTGCGCAAGCGGGTGCGCAAAACCTTGGGGTTGGGGGGCAAGACGAAGATGCTCACCGCCTCAGGCATCCTGGCGCGCACCTGGGCGGCGCCCTGAACGTCGATATCCAGCAGCAGATCGTGCCCAGCCGCGCGCGCCTCCTCAAGCGCCTGGCGGGCGGTGCCGTAGTAGCTGCCGAAGACCTGGGCGTACTCCATGAAGACGTCCGCCGCGATCATCTGCTCGAACTGCTCGCGGGTGGCGAAGTTGTACTCGCGCCCGTGCGCCTCAGAGCCGCGCGGCGCCCGCGTGGTCCATGAAACGGAGAAGTCCACGCCGCCGACCTGCTTGCGCAACTCGCTCACCAGCGTGCTCTTTCCCGAGCCCGAGGGCGCCGAAATGATAAAGAGAATGCCAGCCACGATTCGCTTGCCCTTCAGTCCAATGTGTCGATGACTCTATTCCGCGTTCTGAATCTGTTCGCGGGCCTTTTCTATCTCCGCCTTCATGGCCAGTCCCAATTCGGTAATGCGGGTTCCCTGGCCGGCCACCGCGGCCGTCTTCGAGAGCAGCGTATTGGCCTCGCGGTTCATCTCCTGAAGCAGAAAATCCAGCTTCTTGCCCACCTCGCTCTTGGTGGCCAACAGTGCGCGGAAATGTTCGATATGCATGTGCATTCGAGTCAGTTCCTCGGCAATGTCGCTGCGCTCCACAAGCATGGCAACTTCCTCGAGCAGCCGCTGGCGGTTGAACTCTGGCCCGGTGGCGGCCAGCAGCCGCTGCGTCAGGCGGTCCTGGTAGCGCTGCTCGATCTCGGGACGCAACTCGGCCACTCCGGCGGTGGCCTCGGCCAGCCGGTCCATGGTGGCGCGGAGGATGGCCTCCAGCGCCTCGCCCTCGCGCACCCGCATGGCCGTCAACTGGTCGAGCAGCGGCCCAATCTGGCTGAGCGCGCTGGCCGCCAGATAGGGGATATCCTCTTCGCCGCGATTCTCCGGCTGCAGAGCGCCGGGCAGTCGCAGCACAGCGTTCAGGTCCGGCTCCGCTCTGGTCCCGTACTCGTCGCGCATGGCGGCGAAGGCGGCAAAATAGGCGGCCACCAGCTCGCGATTGTAGCCCGCCCTCTGCTGGCTGCCGCGATCCACGGTAAGCGTCAGCTCGACGTGGCCGCGAACCAGCTTGTCTTTGAGCGCCTTGCGCAGTTCCATCTCCAGCTCTTCCATACCCGATGGCAGGCGCATCTGCACGTCGAGAAAGCGGTGATTGACGCTCTTCACGCTCAGCGTGTAGCTGAGTTGCTCGTGAACCTTGATTTGAACCCGCGCAAAACCGGTCATTGAATGAATCGGCATTGTCCGCTGCTCCTGTTACTGCTGCAACCCGGCGGCGAGGGCCGTTTCCAATCCGTGCAAATCCTTTTCCAGATGATTCGGCGCTTGAGGCTCGGGGACTTCCATGAATTGTAGTTGATAGAGCCGCTGATAGGTGGACGACGAGGACAGCAACTCGTCGTGGGAACCAACGGCGGTAATGCGCCCGTCCTCGAGGACGGCGATTCGGTTGGCGCGGCGGATGGTCCCCAGCCGGTGCGCGATCACCAACACCGTGCGCCCCTGCATCAGGTTGGCCAGCGCCGCCTGCACCAGCGACTCGCTCTCCGCGTCCAGGGCCGAGGTGGCCTCGTCCAGGATCAGAATCGGCGCGTCCTTGAGGATGGCGCGCG
>JBEKCX010000072.1:0-10218 GCA_050014655.1 Occallatibacter sp.
GGCGCTCGACGGGCCTTCCTTGTCCATCCGCCGCTTCGGGACCGGCCCCCTGGCCGCCAATTCCCTGGTGCAGTTGAAGAGTATCTCCGCGGAGATGATGGAGGTTCTCTCGTCGGCCGTCAAAGCCCGCATCAGCATGGTCATCTCGGGCGGCACCGGCTCCGGCAAAACCACCCTTCTGAACATCATGTCCCAGTACATTCCTCGCGGCGAGCGCCTGGTCACCATCGAAGACGCGGCCGAACTCCGCCTGGCGCAGGAGAATATCGTGCGCCTGGAGACCCGTCCGCCCAACATTGAAGGACAGGGCGCGATCCGCCAGCGTCAGTTGCTGGTCAACGCTCTGCGCATGCGCCCCGACCGCATCATCATCGGCGAGGTGCGCGGTGAAGAAGCCTTCGATATGCTGCAGGCCATGAATACCGGCCACGAGGGTTCGATGACCACCGTTCACGCCAACACTCCGCGCGATGCCATCGCCCGCATGGAATCGATGGTCATGATGGGCAATATGAGCATACCTGAGAAGTCCATCCGACAGCAGATATCCGCGGCCATCACCATCATCGTGCAGGTCAGCCGCATGAGCGACGGCACCCGCAAAGTCACCAGTGTCTCCGAGATCACCGGCATGGAAGAGAACATCATCTGCATGCAGGAGATATTCAACTTCACCAAAAAGGGGATCGGGCCCGATGGCAAAGTCATTGGCTCGTTCCAGCCAACGCGCATACGACCCAGGTTCCTGGACCGGCTTCGCACCGCAGGCATCAACCTGCCGCCGAGCCTGTTCGAACACGAAACGCTGGTCGGCTGAGCTGAGGGGGCGGCAGATATGGGATTGATCGTCGTTGTGGTATTTCTGGGCGTCTTCAGCGTCATTACACTGGTGGCGGTCGCCACCGGGACAGGGGCCTCTCAGCGTGCCAAGCAGGCCCTCGCCTCGCTGGACTCGGCCCTGGCCACCGAGAGCCCCGCTGCGCGCGAACAGGTTCTCAATCTTCGCAAAGACGAGATGCTGAGCGCCATTCCCTGGCTCAATAAGAAGCTGCTCCAATTCCAGTTGGCGCCGATTCTGTACAATCTGCTCCATCAGGCCGATCTCAAGTGGACGGCGGGAGGCCTGATGGCCGGCTGCGGTCTCTGTTTTGTCATCCCTGCCTATCTGACTTACTTGCGCTTTGGTTCCGTTCTCGGCGGTCTGCTGGCCGGGTTGGCCTTGGGCTTCGCGCCTTTCGGCTACGTGCTCTTCAAACGCAACAGGCGTTTCAACCTGTTTCAAGAGGGGCTGCCGGAAGCCCTCGATCTGATTGTGAACGCCCTCCGCGCCGGGCACAGTCTGATCGCGGCGATGGGCTTGGTGGCCCGTGAGTGCGCCGACCCCGTGGGCGCGGAATTCAAGGCATGTTTCGAGGAGCAGAACTACGGGCTTGAACTGTCCACCGCCTTGGACAACCTGATCGTCCGCGTTCCGCTGCAAGACCTCAAGATTGTGGCAACTGCGATCACCATCCAAAAGGAGAGCGGGGGAAACCTGGCCGAGGTGCTCGACAAGACCGCTCATGTGATCCGGGAACGCTTCCGGCTGAAGCGGCAGGTCAGAACCCACACGGCGCAGGGACGCCTCACAGGGGTTATCCTTACCCTTCTCCCCTTAGGTCTGGGACTCGTTTTGTTCTTCATCAACCCCACGCAAATGAGCCTCCTTTGGACCACCCCCATGGGCAGAAAGCTCCTCTGGGGAGGGGTCATCGGGATCATAGTGGGCGGCTTCATCATCAACCGCATCGTGAACATGGAAGTGTGAAGGTCGCTTATGCTGATTACGATTGGTAGTTTCGTGGCCATTTTTCTGCTGATCACCAGCGGCGGGCTGCTCCTGTTCTATCGCGAGGCCATGATGCAGCGGATCGCCGAGGTAATCAACCCGGACGCCGCCGCCAAGAAACCCAAGTCCCTGTTGGAGACCATCCAGCAAACTGGTATCTCCATCGGCGGCGTGGTGGAACGCTTCGAGCAGGTCCTGCCCAAGAGCCAGGCGGAGGTCTCCATCACCCGCCAGCGTCTCATCCGCGCCGGCTATCGCAATGACTCCGCGGTCAATATCTTCTATGGTTCCCAGGTATTGACGCCCATCGTGCTCTGCGCTGTGGCTCTGGTCAGCGGACTCGGCATGAGGAACCCGTTGTTCGTGTATGGCATGGCCCTGGTTTTGGGATACCTGGCGCCGGGAATCTGGCTGGGACGTCAGATCAAGAAGCGGCAAACCCGCATTCGCCTCGGTTTGCCCGATGTGCTGGATTTGCTCATCATCTGCGTCGAGGCCGGCCTCAGCATGGACCAGGCGACAGCCCGCTCCGCCGTGGAATTAACCAAAGCGCAGCCGGAACTGTGCGATGAAATGAACGTGGTCGTGCTCGAACAACGCGCCGGGCGGCCTCGCGCCGATGCTTGGAGAAACATGGCCGACCGCACCGATGTGGATGCCGTGCGCAACCTCGTCTCCATGCTGATTCAGTCCGAACAGCTTGGAACCAGCATCGCCAGAACCCTGCGCATTCATGCCGATACACTCAGAACCCAGCGCGTGCAGGCCGTCGAGGAAGCGGCTGCCAAGCTTACCGTCAAACTGCTCTTCCCGCTTGTATTCTGCATCTTTCCCTCGCTTTTCGTGGTCGTTCTGGGGCCAGCTATTATTGCCATCACGCAGACTTTTGGGGTGATGGGAGGAACGCAGTGATTCATTGAGGAAGGAGGAATCGAAAATGGACAGTGTTACGATCGTTCGGATTGTTGCCGGCGTTCTGTTTGTCATCGTGCTTATCGTTCTGATCCAACGCCGCCGCACACGGGTCAAGTAGTGCCACAGCGCGGGTATTGCGGCGGCGCCGTGAAACGTCACGAGCTTTGCCGACAGCCTCCGCGGTCTTCTGGGCCGGACGCCTCGATGCTCTGGCGCCGTCGGCGCTCTTGCATGGTTCAGGCTGGGGAATGAATGCAGCTTGCTGCTGAAGGAAAGGAAAGTTGAAATGGACAGTGTTACGATCGTTCGGATTGTTGCAGCCGTTCTGTTTGTCATCGTGCTTATCGTTCTGATTCAACGCCGCCGCACGCGGGTCAAGTAGCGCCGGTTTCGCAGGCGGGCTGCCGCCTTTCCCGATTGGCAGAGAGTGAGCCGCGACTTTCGAGTGGCTGTTCCTCCACGCGCAGGGTTCCAGCAATGGATCTCTGCCGCTGGGAGGAAACGAAAGCCGCCTTTCGCGGCCCACGCTCCTGCCCATCGAGGCGGGAATAGCTCCGGTGGCGCTGCCTGATTGAACGAACTCCGCTGGCTGGTTCCGCTGCTTTGCCGGCCAGGCTTTTGCCGCTTTGGCGTTGAGTGTGCGTGGTTCTGCACGGAGAGCGAGAGAGGGATCGTACCCCGCTCGGTTCTACGGCAGGCGCATTTGCCTTCCTCCTGCTCACGAAAGCAGGGGGGGCGTTCGCGATTCGATGAACGCAATGAAAGGACTTGCACCGATGCACGTGGCTCACAAGCTCGGTTTTGCAACTGGGACTTTTGATCAAGACCCGGTTGTCCGGCATTCGCCGAGGGCGGGAGGTTCCATGGAATCGCAGAAACTTTGCGCGTACAACCAAACTCGCGAATGCTTTCTCGGCTTGGAGGTCACCGCCGCCGATCTCTCCTACTCCAACGTCAAGACCCGCATGGCATCCCTCTCATTCAAGTCCGGCGAGGGCCTCTGGCTGGTGCCCTTTCGGGCCATGCCTGAGTCCGGCATGCACGTCCCGTTCGATCTGATCTATCTCGACGAGGATTGCCGGGTCATTGACCTGGTGGAAAGTTTCCCCACATTTACCGCCTCCTCTTCCGGTCCCAAGCCGGCAAGCGTTCTGGTGCTGCCTACTCACTCCGTCTATTCGTCCCAGACGCAGTTCGGCGATCAGTTGGTGATCTGCGCGGCCGAGGAGATGGAGCGCCGCCTGGAGAAGTTCTCCGGCTCGGGCGGCGTAGCCGGCGCGGTGCGCAGCGCCGCTCTGCTCCGGCAAGCCCCGCTGTGGAGCGGCGGTCCCGGCCTGCTCCAACTGGAGAATCGTTCCGGGGAGGGCCCCGGCTCACAGCAGACGCATGAGATGGAGCTTATCTTGCCGGGGATGAAGGAAGCCCGGCCGCCCAGGAGCTGGCTGGAGCGCTGGTGGTCTCCCGATCCGAGGAAGGCGCCGCGGGAGCTGGGGCAAGGCCTGGCCGCCTACTACTGGACAGGCGCCGCTCCCGAGGCGCACGAAGTCAAGGACATCAGCTCCTCGGGTTTGTACCTGATCACCGAGGAGCGCTGGTACCCCGGCACCCTCATCCTGATGACGCTGACAAGAACGGACCGCGGGGAAGAATGCGCCGAGCGCTCCATCTCCGTCCACTCCAGGGCCGTGCGCTGGGGCAACGATGGCGTAGGACTCCAATTCGTCTTGGCAAACGAACAGGAGAAGCGCCTCGGGCGGCATGTCCCCGTGGTGGACGGCCTGGACAAAAGGGATCTGGAGCGATTCCTGCGGCTGTTCCAGAACGGCCGCTGCTGAGCTCTCTCTGGGCCGGGGCGTTGCCCAAAACGAATACATCTTTCGTTGTAGACGGACCTCGAATTCTTGAGGCGGTGGTTGACAATCGACCCCTCGCAGAGGAAGAATCATTAAGATTGCGAGAATACTGCGAGGACGAGCCATGGCTTACTTGCGAGGTTTGAAGCGTTCCGCGGGGGTAAAGAAGGCCGGCCGAGCCCGGTCCTGCGGCCGGCGGTTGCGCGCCTGCCTGAGCGCCGGCGAAGAGGGACAATCGGTCCTCGAGTTGGCCTTCATGCTGCCTATCCTGATGACCCTCATGGTGAGTATCTTTTACGTCGGCTGGAGTTACAACAACAAGATCGTCCTGACACAGGCCGTGGGCAACGCCGGAGCGTATCTTCAGGCCGTCGGCCAGGGCGGCCTCAGCAGCTCCACTGACCCCTGCGTTCAGGCCACGTCGAATATACAAGCTTTGGCGCCGAACCTCAATCCCGCCAACCTCAACATAACGTACAGCATCAATGGCGCCGCCATCGCCCTGGGGAGCGGGGGCACCTGCGCAAGCTACTTCACGGCTCATGCTCAGCAGGGTACAACGGTGACGGTGCAAGCCACTTATCCTTGCAGCATGGCGCCCTTGAGCGGTCTCGCGAACCTGATTTCCAATGGCACCGTTTTTGGCGCTGGATGTCTGATTCAAGCGCAGACGACGGAACTCATTTACTAACCAACGAACCCAATGTAAGCGAGGCAAATCCAATGATCAAGATCAGCGTGTTGCGTTTTCGGAGAGTGCTTCACGAGCGGCGCGGGCAGGCGTTATATTGGGCGATTTTCGGAATGATCCCCTTCCTGGCAATGGCCGGGCTGACAATCGACGTGGGTCATGCCTATATCATCCAATCCGCGCTCCAGAATGGAACCAATGCGGCGGCATTGGCGGCAGCGGGATATATGATCACCGGACAAACGCAAACAGCCGCGGCCGATGCGTACGGCTCCTATACCGGAGGCGCAAATCCCGTCCCCTATGTGACTGCTGCTCCGGTGGTACAGGCGGTGTGCCTGAACATCCTGAACCCTGGGGACACGGGATGTGGATCGACCACCAATAACAACGCCCCGCCCGCCTGCAACTATGCAAGTTGCAACGCCGTCAAAGTCACGCAGCAGGCCTCCGTGCCCACCTACTTCCTGAATGTGGTCGGCTGGAAGTACCTTAACGTGCAGGCCACGGCGTACTCGTCGAATGCGGGCCCGGCGCTGCCCTGGAACCTGGCCATCATCGTGGACACCACCGGATCGATGGCCGATACGGATCCAAGCGCGTCGAGCTGCCACACCACCAGTTCGAAGGAGGAGTGCGCATTGGAGGGCATTCAGGTGCTGTTGAGCGGATTCAATCCGTGTCCCGTGCCATTGACGTCCTGCAACAACGATACGGCAAGTTTCCACGTGGCTCTGTTCGCGTTTCCCAATATGCTCCCCGCCGCTTTGCCGATCGCCACGCAGTGCAGCGGCACGGTGTCGGTCGCGGACTATACGGTGGCCACCCTGCCCAAACCGGGGTTGCCGCGGTACCATCCGGACACGGATCTCGTGTATCAGCAGACCTATACGCCGAACGGTGCCACGAAACCGACGACGACGCAATGGTGGGCGACCTACGAGATCACCTACGGAGCCGCCGATGCAGCGGAGCAAGGCGGTACGGTCAACAACGGCTTCGTGAGCGATTACTTCGACTACAGCAACACCGCTACGGGACAGATGAACCCCAGTTCCTCGCTTGTGCAGGCGGTCGGATACGGCACCACTGCCCTCCAGCCCAACGGCACCTGGGCTCCGGTCAACGGCGCTACCACAAGCAAGACCGGTTGCTTGCCGGTATCCCCGAGCAGCATTGATTTGAACACTGCCGTGCCGAACCCCGGCAGCGCCCCCGGCGCTGGCACAATCGTCAACAAGACGGGCGTCGGCGAAGGCGTCACCTACTATGCGCCCGTAATCTATGCGGCGCAGGCCGCACTGACCTCGGAAGCGGTGCTTCATCCGGGTCAAAACGCCATCATCTTCCTCGGCGATGGCGCGCAAAACACTCAGTGGATTTACTTCCCTGAAGGCACGCTGCTGCAAGACCCGCCGATGGCGGCGAACAACACCCTCGTGCCTTCTAAGATCGTCCCTAATTCGGCCGAGTGCCCCAACGCCCTGTATCCAGCGGATACGATTAATACCACCCAGAACGCCTGCGGGTATGACACCACACTCAGCATGCCGAGTTATACCGCGCTCGCCGCGGCCTTGATACCCACGTCAACCGGCCCAAAGGGCGAGGCTAACACGAACCCCCCGACGGGCACCCCGCCGGGGAGGCCAATCTCCGGGCTATATCCGGACTTCCTGGATCAGTGCCAGCAGGCGGTCATGGCGGCGCAGTACGCCGCGTCTCAGGGAACCAAGATATTCTCGGTCGCGTATGGCTCGGACATCTCGGGATGCATATCCGGAAACAAGACCGACGATTACAACGATATTACGGCGATCGGCGGCTTCTCCCTCTCGGCGCCGGTCAGCCCGTGCTGGGTGATGCAGAATATGGCCAACAACCCGCAAGCGACCACGCCTAATTCGCATTATTTCTACTCCGACTACTCGGTGAACGGAAGCGGCTGCCAGTCCAGTGCCAATACGATGACGAGCATGGATAGCATATTCTGGGCTATCAGGTTCAATATGGCGCAAGCGAGGCTGCTCCCCGGCAACGCCACATAGCCGGCCTGACCGAAACTAAGACACGCATCCCGGCCGCGTCCGCCCATCGGGCTCGGCCGGGATGCTTTTTTATTCCGTCTCTTCGGGAACAATCAGCGCCACTTCCACTTTCGCCGCCTGCCCATCCTGCATGGCCGGCCTGAACTCCCACTGCTTCAGCGCGTCCAGCACAAACTGCGCCTGCTCAAACTGCGGCGGGAAGACCACGGCCAGCGCCTCGAAGCGGCCATCCTTACTTACAAAGCCGTGAATCATCAGCACGTCGGCGTCGATTGCCCCAGCGGGAATGTCGGGGCGCACAATGTTATATGGCCAGGGCGCCTCGATGCGGCTGCCGCTCCCCGCCGCGGCTGCGTCTCCTGAAGGCGGAAGCGAATACTGGAGAATCCAGCTCTTGGCCAGGCCCACGTGCAGATACACGGTGTACACCAGCCGGCCGCTCCAAATCGACGGCAAATCGGGATACTTTTCTTCCAGCGAGGAGCCCACCACTACCGCGCCGAACTGGCCGTCCTTGGCCAACCGGATATGGGTGGCGCCAGGCAGGTTGCCCGCTCCGGAACCGGTGTCGGAACCCTGGGCTGAACCGCTATTCGATCCGCCCGATCCCGACCCCTTGCCGCCGCCATTGCCGGCTGAGTTGCCGTTCCCCGTGCCGTTGCCGGCCGAATTGCCATTTCCCGGCCGCGAAGAGCCTGCGCCCTGCCCCCCTCCCGTCCCAAGGGAATTGCTGCCAGGACTGCCATTGCCCTGCTGCGAAGTGTCCTTGCCCTGTCCCGGCGTGAGCCCTCCCGGCGAAGTCGTTGACGCCGACATATTTCCTGGCGGCAGGAATACCGTTCCCGAGGTCATGCGCTGGTCGGAGAGCGACACAACGGCGGTGGGAGTTGGCTGCGCCGAAGAGACCGATGTGGTTGCCGGAACCTGCTGTGGCAGATCGGGCCCGTGGACCACCACCGGCGACGTGTTGCTGGGAAAGATGGGCAGCTTCTGCGTGCTCAGATCGCTGGCTGAGACGCGAGCGTCGGCCAGGTTGATCTCCTGATTGGGCGACTCAATCGAGGGCTTCACTTCGGCGGCGGCGGGTTTCTCCGGCGGCGGCGGAACAATAGTCTTCACCACCGTCTTCTGCGTCTTCCAGATCAACAGGGATGGAACCCGCATCTGCTCGGGGAGCGTGATCGGGGAAGAAACATCTGGCTGCGCCAGCGTTTGGGATCCCGTCTTGGCTGCCGTCTGCTGCTGCGCAACCGGGCTTCCCTCCAGCTGCGGCGTGCCGGCTGCCGATTTCGGCCCAGGATAACCAATCTCGCTGCCGGCAGATCGGCGCCTGAGCGGCTCAGGCGCCTCCAGGTCCAGATGCCGGACCGCAAATCGTTGCCTGGGAAGGTGACTGAAGCGCGGCGGAGAAAAGGCTCCGAAAACTATCAGAGCAGCCAACCCTCCGTGCGCCAGAATCGAGAATAAAAAGGAAGATGGCCGCTGAACCAACTCCGGCCGTTCAGAAAACAGCGTGATCGTATGGGAAGACCTCATGAGCCGATGTACTCCCTTTCTCGCGCCGCCCAGTCCTTCTTAGCGAGTTCACGACCCCTCAGCATCCCCAGCAGGATCGAACCCCAAGGACCTCCCCATAATCCAATTGTAACCGTTTGCGGAATCCCCTGGACCGAGGCTCCGCACATTGGCTCGAGCGGCCGGGCACCGGCTGATGCGCCCCAAAACGCCGGATGAACCCCTGCTGCCTCTCTAGATACCCCCCCTCCAATGCAATTTGCTCTTTTTGTACGATATGTGGCTCTTTCGGGTAGTATACTGGATTCGCGTTTGAACTTGTTCGGCCTCTGGCGAGTCAATAGCCGGTTCGGCGTGAAATCGCAACTCGTTTCCTCGGGCCCGCGTTTGACTCCAGGGACAGAAAGGCGGAGCTGGCCGGATAGCCAGTTCAAACAGGTTTCCCAGATGAACCGAAGATTACTAACGATCCTTGTCGTCGCATTCATTATCGCCGCCGGGTGCACCTATTTGGTTGCTCACATGCTTGGCAACCGGTTGCAACAGGCTAAGCCGCCGGCGGCCCAGAGCGTGGTTGCAGCCAAAGCGGACATCAAGCTCGGGACCATTCTCAAGCAGGAGAACCTGACAACCATCCAGATCGCGGGAGATCTCCCCGCAGGAGCGATTGTCAAGCCCGAGCAGGCCATTGGCCGCGGCGTCATCTCCGACCTGTATAAAGGCGAACCCATCCTCGAGACCCGGCTGGCCGCCGTCGGCGCCGGCGGTGGCTTGGCAGCCGCCATCCCCCTGGGTTTTCGAGCCTGCGCGGTCAGGGTCGATGACGTGGTGGCCGTCTCCGGGTTCGTTACTCCCGGTTCGCGCGTGGACGTTCTGATATCGGGCACTCCTCCCGGACCCCAGGCCGGCAATGAAGGCACTCAGGCGAGGACTCTCCTGCAGGACATTCAGGTTCTGTCGGCCGGCACCGATATTCAGAAGGACCAGGAAGGCAAGGCGAGGCAGGTGGGGGTCGTCAACGTTCTGCTGACTCCGGAACAAGCGGAGAGCCTGACCCTGGCCCAGAACCAGGGGGTGAGATTTCAGCTTGTGCTGCGCAACCCGCTGGATACAAAAACCGATCCGGTTCCGGGAACGGCCATGATCAACATCTTCGCCGATAAGACGGTCAAGCCTAAGACTGTCGCGGTGGTAAGAGCCCCTAGGAAGCCCGCATCCGAGGCCTATTCCATCGAGATCTTTTCCGGTACGAGCCACAGCACAACTAAGTTTGCATCTCCCGAGGAAAAGCCGTGAGAACAAAGGTTGGCATTGCCATCGCAAGTTGCGGCGCATTGTCTTTTCTCCTCTGCGCTGTTTCGCCTCTGC
>JBEKCX010000073.1:0-10055 GCA_050014655.1 Occallatibacter sp.
CGCTGAACCTGCTCAAACAGAAAACAACCTTCAAACGCAGCATCAAGGGAAAACGCCTCAAAGCCGCATGGAACCACCCCTACCTGCTGAAATTACTGGGAGTTTGATATGCGTCGGCCCTGGCGTTGGCACATACCGTCTCCGACCTCTCATTGAAGGACGAGGCAGCTTGGGCACATGGGTTGGGAGTGGCCCAGATCACCGGCCCCGGCCTCTTTTACTGTCTGCGCGAGTCCGAGGCCTGGCTGGAACAAGTGTTGGCTAAAACTCTGCAAGATCAAGTGAGGATTGAGGTTGGAAGCAAACTTCAACTGCGTGTCGTCGATGCCACGGTAGTCAACGGCCCGGGGGCGAAGGGAACCGAGTGGCGTGCGCACGTATCGATCGACCCAGGCACGGGGGGCTTCCGCGCCGTGGAACTGACCGACACCCATGGCGGCGAGGGCTACGGGCGACACCGGGTGATGGCCGGGGAGTTGATGGTTGGGGACCGCGCCTATGCTACCGCGCGCGGCCTCATGGCGGTGCAATCGGCGGGGGCGTTTGCGCTGGCGCGCATGAATCCGCATACGATTCGGCTCTGCGACGCTCAGCGGAATCGGATCTCGCTGCACGAAAAAGAGGGCGAAGTGCCGCAAATCGGGGGAGTTGAGTTCAATGTACTCGTTCCACTTCCCCCGGATAACTCGTCGAGGAGCCACAAAAGCTGGCCTCTGCGTCGAGCCAAGGCTTGGATTTCGGCACGCGCCGTGGCTGGCCGGACCCGCCTGGGAGAGGTGATCTCGCTGCTGACCACCCTGCCTGTCGAACAGGCTAACCCATGCGAATTCATGCAGATCTACCGGTTGCGGTGGCAGATCGAGTTGCTCTTCAAACGCCTGAAATATCAGTTTCATTTGGACACGCTTCCCTCCCGGCAGGGCCCGACCGCGCGCTCCCGGATGCTGGCGCGTTTTTTGGCTGCGGCCTTGGCGCAGGAATTGGTGCAGCCGGCTGGCCCGCTTTCCCCCTGGGGGTATCAACTGCGGCCGCCACGGCTACACACCTAGCGCCTGGTCGCGCTTTCGCATGAGTTTGCGGGCGCTGAAGACAGCGATTCTGGGCAATGGCGCTTGGCTTGTCGCAGCCGACGAAAGAAATCTGGAGCGGCTCGAAAACTCCCCCCGCCGACGAAAACCCGCCATGGTTCTCCTATGGAGCCGAGTGGAATTCCCTGTTTTAACGCCTATGGGGGGTGGGTCTTTGAAGGGGAATAGGGACTAAGGACTAAGGACCGGGCACATGCCTGACAGATTGGACAGTGGCTGCGCACGCTCTTCTCCTATCTACCAGTGTGCGCCGGCGGGAGGTAATTCTACGCAAGAGGCGTCCGTAGATTCCCGAGTCCCATCCGCCGCGGCGGGCGGGTTTTGGGGTGCCCGGGCTGCTCGGCTGAGACGACGTAGTTTGCGAATTGCCATAAAAGTTTCAACGCCCCCTTGACTTTCTGAGGCAACAAGTTTATGTTTTAAGGCGGGAGGTTAAGAATCGCGAAGCAGAGCCAGAGAGGAGGCACCATGAGCGGGGAGTCCTTCGGAGAACTCATCAGGGCGAGTCGAAGAAGGCTAGACAAATCATTGCAGGACGTCGCTGACGCCCTAGGTGTAACAGCGGTATATGTTTCTGAGGTGGAGCGTCGTAAGCGGCCACCTTTCACAATGGAACGACTGCCGGCGCTATCGCGAGTTCTTGGAATGGATTTGAGAACCCTAATGAAGACCGCTTGGGCGGAAAGGAAGATGATCGAATGGGATCCGGCTTTGGTAAACGATAAGCAGGTCCAAGCGCTTGTCGAGCTTGCACGTGGGGGATTGTCCGAGGGACAGCTCGACGAAATCCTAAAGATCGCGACAAAAGAGCAAAGAGAAATGTTCTGAACTTGGGAGCAGCCATGACGCAACAACTAAAGGGCATTCGTGCCGACCGAAAGGAAAGCTATAGATCGATCGAGCAAATGGCGACCACGCTGAGGGAGGCGCTCGCTCTTGGGCCACTCGACCGTTTTAACGCGCTGCAATTCTTTGACAAGATCGTTCCGGACATGATCGTGCAGTGTCAGGCTGGAAGAATAACCCTCTGCGAGGCAGTCGAGGACTGCCCGCAAGAGGGGCTGACCAGGTGGAGCGCTGATTCTGGCCTCCTTGAGATCGTGTTGTCCGGGTCAACCTACGACTTGCTGCAGAAGGATCATGTTAGGGCACGCTCCACCGTTGCGCACGAGTGCGGCCACGCATGCTTGCACACCGACCAAATCATTCGCCTAGGTGGGATGAGCCTGATCTCCCAGGTGGCTTTCCATCGCGAACGGGATCCTCATCAAGCCTGCGAAGACACGGAATGGCAGGCGAACGCATTCGGAAGCTCCCTCCTTATGCCTGCAGAGGGAGTGCTGGCTCTTTCATCCCGCCCTGCAGGGTTGACAGCAGCCGCAATCGCAGTCGCATTCGGCGTCTCGATCGAATCCGCTTCCTATCGCATCGAGACCTATCGGAGGTCACTTGGTTACTAGAGGGTGGGTCCAGCTGTGGGCCGTGGCCAGTGTTGCGCTCTTTCCGCCCTTGGCTTGCGACGGTGGCGTTAATGGAGGGGTGTCACCTGCGTGGGCTCGCGGCCTTGCAGGCCGGGGGCGGCGTGGCAGCGCAGGGGGCTGAATACGCTGCCTCTCCGCTTTTCCGTTGCAGTGGGGCCGTGGCCCTGCCGCATGAGCATTGTCGCCTAAAGGACCGACACCATTATGAAACTAGTTTCTGTTTTCCTCGCCCTGCTTCTTGTTCCGGTGGTTAGTTTTGAACAAATTCCCGCGCCGAAACATGAATCGCGAATCCATCACCTCTTCGCGGCGCACCGCGACAACGACAATCTTGCACAGCGATTCAATGATATTCGCTGTGCTCTGGTCCTGATTCAAGCGGGACCCCGTTTGGGCACCGGCTTCTTTATCAGTGGTGACGGGGATTTGGCAACCGCGTCGCATGTACTTGGAGACCGGGCGTTTGCCCCCCTTCCTAATGGCGCAATCAATGTTACGATCTCGATTCCATCGACAATTTCGATCACAGACAGCAAGGGGGTGCGAACGGAAATCCCTGCCCGAAGCGTCGAGTTCAACCCCGACGCTTGGGTTGCGGACGTGGCGCGGATCAAGACCGGCGTCTCCACCTCATGCTGGCTCCGGGAAGCTGATGATCGGGGCTCCCGTCCAGGTGAGCACTTGATCGCTATGGGTTACCCCGGCCTCTCTTTTCAGGCGTTGACAATTTACACAGGAATCATGAGTGCGAGGCTGAGGACCAATCTGCCGACAATGATTAATGACAAGCTGGCATTCACCGCTCCAAACGAGTTTATCCGGGTTCAAATGCCTATCTCCACGGGATTATCGGGTGCGCCAATTATCGACGACGAGAACCAGGCGCTCGGAATTGTCACCAATGCTGGGGGATGGACTGAGGATTTGGATCACTTGTTGCTCGCATTCAGGGGCGGGGCGTTTGCCACCCCGCTCCCGGCGCCGGCTCCTGGCCGATCCCCAAATTCAGTCTCATTCAGCCTTAATTCGATGGCGGTGACGGCGGAGTTGGCCGCTCTGTTTCACGATTTTGCGTCTCCTGGCTACGGAGATGCTGTACCGCTTCGGTACCTGAGGATACCATCGAAACAAAATCAGCCACCTTCATCACAAACCCGTTGAATACCACAAGGGAATTCGGGTCAGCTATTTTGGCGGTGGTGGCTGGGCCGGACATAACAATCATGCCGTCTTTCGTGGACGTGCTCGGAGCGGATCCCTTTGTAGTCTCCTGTTGAAAAACAGGCGGCGTACACAGCAAGCAAATTGTGGCGGCAACAACTAGAGATCTCATGACAATGCCTCTCTTGCGGTTAACACATTTTACAGGTACGGTTGCGTTCCCGCAACTTCTATCAGACTCCATGGCCACGGATTGGTCACTGGCAATCCGTACCCAGGCTACCCTATCGGCATCTAATTCAACGCACTTGAACCAAGAAGTGCACTACATTCGGTGCAATTGTGCCATTCCTGTCTCCCCCGGCCGGATTCAAAGCGTCGCCCCTGTCCCCATTATCAAGCCATTCATGGCTTTGTGCGGGGGTTGAAACCCCCGCCTCCCTCCGGATTGAGGTCGATTCCCGGATTCCAGTCCGAGGCACCCAGTTCCGAGGCCGGTCTGCCGCGTGTGCTACGCTCCATCTTGGTGGCCGTCGATTTTGTCTCCATCTTTGAGCAGGAGTACCGGGCGTTGCGCCCCAGGGCGCCGATGCCGCCCATCGTGGTCCGCTTCCGGCGGTATACCTCGCTGAACACGCGCATCCGGCTGCGCGAAGGGCAGATTCAGGTGAGCCTTTCGGACCTGCTGGAGGGCGCGCCGGAGTCGGTCATTCGCGCGATCGCCCACATTCTGCTGGCCAAGCTCTACAAAAAGCCCATCGACGCCGCGCGCAACCTGCGGTACAAGCGGTTTGCATACTCGGCGGCGGTGGCCCGGCAGACGGAGGTGATTCGCGGCGCGCGCGGAAACAAGCGCTTCTCCGGCCCTGAGGGGCGCTTCTACAATCTCGAAGAGGTCTTCGACGCGCTGAACGCGCGCTTCTTCGGCGGGCTGCTGGGACGCCCGGAGCTGACCTGGAGCGAGCAGTTCGCCAAGCGCGCGCTGGGCCACTACGACGCCGCCCACAACACCATCGTGGTGAGCCGCGTCTTCGACCGGCCGTCGAGCCCGCGGTATGCCATTGAATACCTGCTCTACCACGAGATGCTGCACCTGAAGCACCCTGTGAGGACGCGAGGCGTCCGGCGGTCGGTCCACTCGCGCGAGTTCAAGGCCGAGGAGGCGCGCTTCCCGCAGCTCAAAGAGGCTCTCGCGTTCATCAAGCGGCTGTAGGGGATGGAGTCCGATGGGAGTTGGCGCGGGTTCCGGGCAGCTCGTTTTGCGCCGTCAATCTATTGCGGGCCGGGGCAGGCGTCTTTCAGCGTGCCGCCCAGATTCTCCTGCTGGATTTCCAGAGTGGCTCGCGGAGCGCCGTCCTTTCCGGTCCTGGCGATGTGGAAGACATAGATGGTCTCATAATCGCTGTTGGGCCAGTCGGGCACCTTCGCCGAGCCGGTCCCGTAGCTGCGGAGCATCTCCTCGGCAAAGTCATGCAGCTTGATGTGCTCCCAGGCTACAAAGATCAGCGAGCGGGCGTAGGCCGGCTGGAGCAACTCCTTCTGCAGCTCGGCGATATGGAGGTATCCGATCTGGGCATTTACCGGCATTCCGAGACGGATAGCTGTGGGCTCGATGGTGGCCAGCGGCCGCACATAGGAGTAAGTGGGCAAAGAATGCATGTCGTTCACCTGCTGGGCCGGGTCAGGCGCATAGATGAAGTCCGGCTTGCCATAGCGCGAGATGAGCAGGGACGGCAGGGCCAGCGAGCGGTTCAGCCCCTTGCAGGTCAACTGGCCAAGGCCGCCCTCGGGCTTTTCGCCGTGACGCAGCATCACGATGGTCTCTCCGCTGACCTGGGGCTTTTGCGGGCCGCAGGACGGCAAAGTTGCAAACAAACAGGCGAGCAGAAGACTCATTCTGAGGATGCGCTGCGGAAAAGCCGATCGGTTCATGGGGTTTCTCCTCGGGGCGGTTCAGGCTAACAGTTTACGACAGCAGAGGGCCCATCTCCGGATAGCCGAAGGGTTGGTTGGTCCGGGTGCTAGCATTGCTGTCATTGCTAGCAGATTCGTGTTACACTCTGCTCATGGCGACGCTCACCATCCGCAATCTCGACGAAAAGGTCAAGCGCAGGCTGCAAGTCCGCGCCGCGCTCAACGGCCGCTCGTTGGAGGCCGAGGTGCGCGAGGTGCTGTCCGATCTGGTCGCGAGCAGCCCCGCCGCGCCTGGGCAGGGTCTGGGGACGGCTATCCACGACCTCTTCGCTCCCCTTGGCGGCGTCGAGCTCCAGGTTCCCCCGCGCCGCAAGTCGCATCGGCAGATCCCCTTCTTTTGAAAGGAACCTGCGTTCTCCGGTCAATCCGGAAGGCAGCCCGGCGCGTTCCCGGCTTCTTTCTACTTTGCGTGCAGTTCGTTGAGCCAGTCTTCCATGTGGCCCAGTGCGCGCAGCAGGCTGAGGCGCGCCTTGGCGAGGTCGAGCGAGGCATCGAGCGATTCCTCGAACTTCTGGCGCTCGTCGATGCGGGCCAGTTGCTCGGCTTTGGGGGTCAGTTGCGGCTGCGCGCCGGGGCCGGTTTCAGCGCCGTTGCCCAGTTCCAGTTGCGCGAGCACGGTCTTCAACTGCTCATCGGCGATCTGCTGCTTCAGGCTCGCAACCTCGGCCAAGGCATCTAGTTCGCGCAGGTTGCCGGTGAGAGTGGCAATCTGAACATCGTTCTGCCGCTGTGCTTGCTCGGCTTCGACGGTCGCGCGCAGGGCTTCGGCCGCAGTCTCCCTGGCCTTGGCGCGCAGGGCAAAGTCGAAGAATGGAAACGTGATCTGGAGCCCAAAACTGACGTTGTTGGGAGTGAAGTTCTTGTAATAGGTGCTGTAGCTGTTCAGCTCGTCGGAGTCGTAGTTGTATACGGCTCCGAATCCGATCTGAGGTCGGCGCCACGACAGGTCGTCTCCCTTGGCCTGGAACTGCCTGGAGCGCGCCAGTGCGCCAGCGGCGTCGATGCCGGCTGTGCTGCGCGGAAGCTCATCCGCGGTGACGGCGGGAATCTCGGGGATGGTGGCGTGGTCGGGGAGGATTGAGCCGACGGGCATGCCTGTAAGGACGGCAAGCTGCATGGCCAGCGTGGCGGCTCGCGTCTCGAGATGAAGGCGTTGGAGCTTAAGCTGGGCGATCTTCAGGCGCGTCTGCAACAAATCCAGGCCGGAGTCGACGCCGGCCTCGGCGCGTTGCTCTTCGATCTGGACCAGACGATCGATGAAGGCCTCCTGCTGGCGCGCTGCTTCCAGTTCGCGGTTCACCGTGTCCAGCTCGATGTAGGTGGTGGAGGCTTCCAGAGCCGCCTGCTCACGGGCATCCTTGAGGCTCAGGTTGGCGGCGTCAAGGCCGGCATGGGCAGCTTTGGTGTACTGGCGCTGAGAATAGCTCAGAACCAGCGACTGCATGGTGGCGCTTCCCACCGAGGGCTGGCCGGTGGGAAAACCTTGAGAGTAACCGATTGTGGAGCCAATTACAAAATTGGGGATATATGCGTCGAGGGTCTGGGCCAGGGCGGCTTGAGCCTTTTGCACATCGGCTTCGGCCAGCTTGACCGCGCTGGAGTTGCGCTGGGTCAGGTCCACCACCGTGGCCAGCGAGACCTGGGCCGCCGAAGAAGCGGGCGCGGCCGCAAGCGCCAACGCAAGAGCGGCGGTCGCCCAAGCCCTGCACGGATTGTGGGTCTTCTTCACCTGCGTGTTTCCTGTCCACGGTTGGTTTCCTGGCGGCTGCGATCCTGAACGGGCTGGTACTCATGCGCCAGCGCCAGGGCCGCCGCCTGCTCCCGATTCGCTGCCGTGGCGTCGCCCAACTGCTCTTTCAAGCGCGCCAGCCGGATGTGGGCCACGAACGCGGGCGCTTCCTCCGTTTTCGCCGGGCTGGCCAGATAATCATCCAGCATTTTGGCCGCCAGCGCCGGGTCGCGATCGGTTTCGGCCAGCAGGGATGCGCCGTCATAGAGGGCAAGGCCATCGCGGGGACCAGCTCGTCTGTCGCGTTCAGCAGCGGCAGAGGCGCTATGCACCGCCGATTCCATCTCTGTCCAGCGCTTGCGGCGGCGATAGAAGCCGGCCAGCGAAATCCACTCTGAAGCGGGATGGGCCCCGGCCGCGATCGCCTCCTTGAACTCGCGCTCGGCCGTGTCGTAGTCCTTCTGCTGTTCGGCAATGCGGCCGTGCAGTTGGTGTGCGCGTGCCGGGTCCACCTTGTCCAGTTGCGCGACTACGCCCTGCGCTTTGTCAATGCCGCCGCCTACAATCCCTGGGGCTTGCCGGTAGAACTCGCCGAGGTCGAACAGGGCGTCGGCATCGCGGGGATCGAGCCGCACCGCCTCTTCGAGCTCTGCCCGCACACGCTTGGCGAGCGCATAGGCCGTCAGGAACGAGGCCCGGCTGGCCTTCTCTCCCAGGGCGCGGGCCAGCCACAGATGATAGCGGGAGTTCTCTCCATCCAGCCCCACTGCCTGCTGGCACTCGGTCAGGGCCGCATTCCACTGCTCCAGCGTCAGCCGCACGCGGCATTCCAGGTTGCTGGCCTCGGCCAAACTCACGCCCGATGGGGGAAGGGAGTTGAGCAGGGCAAGCGCCTTGTCCGCCTCGCCGGCTTGCAAGGCCGCGTTCGCCTCCGCCAAGGGTTGAGAAACCTGCGTCAGCCGCTCGTGTTCTCGTGAGGGAGTAGAGGCCTGGGCGGGCGCCGAAGCGCTCACAGCCGCCGCCAGCAACGCCGCGGGCAGCGCTCTAACCGCCAGACGCAGCATCCTCACCGCACATCCTTGATCGGAATGCCCTCTTGCAAGGGCTGTCCATTGGTTGATCCCGTCGCCACCCAGTCTCCCTCATTAAGTCCGGAGAGGATGGGTGCCTGGGTCAGGCTGGGAATTCCGATGGTCACCGGGGTTCGCACCAGGCTGCCGTCCACCACCTTGTAGACGTAGGGCTTGCCGTTCTCCACGCGCAGCGCCTCACGCGGCACAGTCAGGGAATTTGGCTCGCTGGAGGTGGTCACCTTGACGGTCACGTTGGTATCCGGCAGCAGCTCGCCGTCGCCGCCGTCGATCGCCACCAGTACCTCGCCCACCGTGCGCGTGCCGTAAACGATCACCGTCGAGGGAGTGCGGGCAATGTGTCCCTGCCACGAGTGGTCCGGTTTGGGGTCGCCGTCCCACTTGATCTGAATCTTCTGGCCCACAGCCAGCTTGCCGATATCCGGCTGGTCGAAATAGGCTCGCACCCGCTCTTTGCTCAGGTCGGCCATCTCCAGCAGCAGCTTGCCCGCTTCCACAAAGTCCGTGGGCTCGGCATCCAGGCTGTAAACGGTTCCGGCGATAGGCGCATGGATCGAAGTCTGCGCCACCACCTGCCGCGCCGCCGTCAGATTGGCTTCGGCATCGGCAAGCGCCGCCCGCGCCCGCTCCACCTCTGCCGGCGAGTAGCGGCTGCTCGCGTTCTGCTCGGATGCGCGCAGGCTCGTCTCCGCTGCATCCAGCCGCTGCTGGGCCGCGGCCACCTCGCTGGCTGAGGCCGCGCCCGTGGATCTCAGCTTCATCAGGGCCTCCAGATCGCGGCGCGCCTGATCGCGGTCGATGCGCGCCCGGGCCACTTCGCCGGCCGCCGCCTGCCGCTCCTGCAGGGTTCCGTTCTCGGTGGCCGCTTCCACCGCTGCCTGGGCTGCCTTCACGCCGCTCTCAGCCGTAGCCAACCGGGCCCGCGCCTCCACGTCGTCCAGCTCCATCAGCAGCTTGCCGGCGGGTACCTGGTCGCCGGGCTGCACATACACCGCCTTGACGATGGTCGCGATGGGGCTATGAAGCTCGTAGTTCACCTCCGGCTCCACGCGCCCATTGGCGTCGATGGTGCTGATCAATTGCTGCCGGCTGGCCTGCACTTCCCGCACCGGCAGACGATCCCGCATCAGGTACCGCGCCGCGAAGAAGACGAGGATGATTACGACCGCCGCGCCCACCCAACGCCAGAGCCGGCCCGACTGCTTTGTCTCTTGAGCCATTCAGATAACCAAGGTCAGTATATAGGACTCAAACACAAACCCTTGGGAGCGGAAAAATGCCCCGCGGGCAAATCTCGCCGGCCATTGTTCGTGCTCGTACAATACGGATATGGCTCTTCAACCGCGATATACCGATGAACACGCCAAAGCCGGCCTCGACTTTGCCTTCCCCGCCATCGAAACATGGCAGAACCAGTTTCCCGGCTATGAAATCTCCATCGACGACCCCGAGCTGACCTCCGTCTGTCCCAAGACCGGCCTGCCCGACTTCGGCTTGCTCACCATCCGCTACATGCCCCGCGACCGCTGCC
>JBEKCX010000074.1:0-10043 GCA_050014655.1 Occallatibacter sp.
CCAACTGCCGGCTTGACAGATGCAGCGTGGCGGCGGAGGCTGATAACCATGCGCAGATTCCTTCGCTTCAGTTACATCGCGGCCGTTCTGGCGCTTTCGCTTGTCCCTCTCGCTCATTCGCTTGAAAAGCAGCCTGCCTCGGTCTATCACGCGCGGCGCGTGGCCCTGGGGGCAAAACTGCGCGGCGGCGTGGCGGTGCTCTTTGCCGCCCAGGAGCCGCAACTGGACTTCATGCCGTACCGCCAGGATGCGGACTTCTACTACCTGACGGGGTGGAATGAGCCGGGGGCGGCGCTGCTGATTGTGGGCGACGCGCCGCAAGCGCCGGCGCCGCGCCGCTACAGCGAGATACTGTTCCTGCCCACGCGCGACCTGCAAATGGAGAAGTACACCGGGGCCAAGCTGGATGCGGTTTCGCCGGGAGTTCGAGAGGCCGCGGGAGTGGACGCGGTGGAGGCGATGACGGAGCTGCCGGCGGCGCTGAACCGGCTGATGAGCGCCGACCGGCATCTGGCGGGGAACCTGTGGGCGCAGCCCGAGGCTCCGCAGGCCAAGGCCCTGCTGGGGTTTGCCGCGGTAACGCTGGGCTTGGACGCAACGTCTATTGCGCCCCATGACGTGACCGGGCCGACCGGGCAGTTGCGGGCGGTGAAAGACGATGGGGAGATCGCGCTGCTGCGCAAGGCCTCGGATGCGTCGATAGCCGGGCAGCGGGCGATGATGCGGGCCGTCAAGCCGGGCGTAACCGAGCGGGCGCTGGCCGGCGCGATGACCGCCGTGTGGATGGAGAACGGCTGCGAGCGGGCCAGCTATGCGCCCATCGTGGGCTCGGGGATCGACTCGACGGTGCTCCACTACTCAGAGGACTCGCGGACGCTGGAAGATGGCGACATTCTGCTGGTGGATGCGGCCTGCGAGTACTCGATGTACGCCTCGGATATTACCCGGACGGTGCCCGTGAACGGCCACTTCACGCCGCGCCAGCGGGAGATTTACAACATCGTGCTGGGGGCGCAGCAGGCGGCCATTGACGCGTTTGTGGCAGGCAAATCGAAGATCAACGACCGCGATCGCCGCGACCCCGATTCCCTCGATAATGCGGCCTACAACTACATCAATACCCACGGCAAAGACCTGCACGGCCAGCCGCTGGGCAAGTATTGGCTGCACGGCCTGGGGCACCTGGTGGGGATCGACGTTCACGATCCGGCGGAATATCCAGCACTGCTCAAGCCGGGGTCGGTCTTTACCATCGAGCCGGGCATCTACATTCCCGAGGAGAAGCTGGGCGTGCGCATCGAGTGCGTCTTCCTGGTGGGCGCCGACGGCAAGCTGATCGATCTGGTGGCCGCGCTGCCGCATACCGCCGAAGACGTGGAAGCGGCGATGCAGGGGAAGTAAGGAAGAAATGGACCCGCGCGACGAGATGGAGCCCGATCAGCTGGAGATGCTGGCGACAGCCTTTCGAGAGCAGCTTCTGGCTTGCCTGGAAGAGTGCATGCGGGGGCGCAGGGGCCTGTTTTCAGGCTATGAGCGCCTGGGCAGCGAGAAGGACGGTCAGGCTTGGCCCGAGGCGGAGCGGCTGCGCGAGCTGGCTCTGGCATTGCAGGGAGTCTTTATACAGCAGGAGCGGCAGAATCCCCTTTGCGAGGAGTTTCTCGACCTCTGTACAATTCACGGAGAGAACAACCCTGGCGAGGCGAAGCTGGCGCGAGCGTTTCTGGAGCGGATCGAGAAGGGCGAAGTGGGAACGAAGCCGGAAGAGGAGAGAAGACCATGGTGATTCTGCGCGCGTTTCTTGCATTGGCGGCCGGCTTTGCCACCATCGCCTTTCTGGTGATGAGCTTTACGGTGCTGCTGGCTCGCCTGACGCCCAGTTGGACTGTGGGCTCGCCGCGGCGGGGCTACATCTTCGTGACCCTCAGCTACTCCTATCTTGCCTCCGCGGGCGGAGGCTACATCACGGCGTGGATGGCGTCCGACGCCCCGCTGGAGCATGCGCTCGTGCTGGGGATTGTGGTGCTGCTGCTGGCCGGCGTGAGCGCCTTGATGTCCAAGGGCCAGCAACCGACCTCGTACCAACTGGCGCTGGTCGCCATCATGCCGCTGGGGGTGCTGGCCGGCGGGCTGCTGCGGCTGCGGGTGCTGGGGATTCTTTGAATCTGCGAGTCAGCGAGCCGCCACATCACCACAACCCCGGAGCCGAGCCCCAGGTCCCCGCCCTTGCGCCAAAACAGAGCGTAAGGACGGGGCGCCCAGCATCTTAATTGATCCCGAGGCTACCAGCGCACGCCGAAGGTGACGGGGATCAGTTCGGTGGTTCCCAGACCGTTGGTTTCAGTGATCGCCGGAGTGTGGATGTACAGGTAGCGGGCCTCGGCAAAGAGTTTCATCGTGCTGTCACCGTATACTCCACCCAGCCGGTGCGTGTACCCAAGGCCGAGGTTGGCGCCGGCCTGGCTGGACGAGAACGAGTTCGTGTTGACGCTCACCGCGTAGCCGTAGAAATCGCAGCACACCTGAGTGTTGAAATTGGTGGACTTGTAATAATAGCCGCCGCCGCCCGTCACGTAGATGCTGTTGGCCCATTTAGGGAACAGGTCAATCACCGGATCAGCGGTAATCGAGATGATATGCGCGTCTCCGCCTGTGGCCCCGTCCCCTGCCTCGGCGATGAGGCTGGCGGGCAGTTTGTTATCCAAGAACTGGAATTCGCCCAGCAGGGTGAAGCGCTTGGAGAAATGCAGCCCGGCTCCGGCGGTAAAGTTGCCGCCCCAGGTGATGAACGGCCCGCCCCCGCCGGCGGAAGTGTCGTTGCCGACCGGTGCGTTGAAGCCCGCGCCGGCTTCGAAGGCGAAGTGGCTCATGCTGAAGGCCCCATGCTTCCCGCCGCTGACCTGGCCCGCGCCTGACCCTCCGCCCGCGGGCATGGCTACCGGCGAAGCCGACGGCGCGGCGATTCCCAGGCCGTCGTTGTCTGCAGGGAGGAACGCAGTCGAGCTGGATTCGCCGGAGGCGACGAGGCTGGGATTGGATGGGTTTGACGAGGTTGAAGACTGGGCGTTCACGGAGCAGACCGCGAGGACTGCCACGCCGCAATGGAAGAATACACGTCGCATCAGCGACATCCAACGGGGAAACGACATGTCGGAACCTCGATGATCGAATTGTGTTCTTGCGCCCTGGGGAACGAATGCCGGGCAATGGATTAGACTCCATTTTTGGCCGGAAGGTTGCGGCCGGGGGTGGGGCGCTTGGTGGGAGATCGGTGATGATTCCCACTTGCTCTGTTTGTGCTACTGTGCTAGTATTGTGTCACCAATGGCAAGGGGTGGGACAGATGGAGGTTTTGGAACCTCAAGAGCAAGAAGTCGTTTGGGAACGCCCCGAGTTTGTAGAGGATCAGCGGGTTCGGATGCGCATTGGGGCAAAAGGGCGTCTTGTGATTCCGGCTGCGATGCGGGAAAAGCTGGGGATGAAGGACGGCGATGTGATTGATTTGCGCGTGGTGGACGGCGAACTGCGCATTGCGACGCTGCGGGAGCGGCTGCGCCGGGCGCAGGAGTGGGTGAAAAAATACGTGCCGGCCGGGGTCAGCCTTGCCGACGAGTTGAGCGCGGAGCGGCGTGAGGCAGCCCAGCATGAATGAGGTTGTCTTCGATGCCTCCGCGATGCTCGCATTGCTGCAACATGAGCGAGGAGAGGAGAGGCTGACGGCAGATATTCTGGCCCGGTCTGTCGCCAGCGCGGTCAACCTCGCCGAAGTGCAATCGAAGCTCGTCAAGATGAGGAACGATCCCGACGCGGCCTGGGCAGCAACTCTTTCCGCCGTCGATTCCGTGGAGCCTTTCACACGCGAACAGGCCAGGATTGCGGGTAACCTGATCACGACGACGGGGCAGTACGGGCTGTCGCTGGGGGATCGAGCCTGCCTGGCTCTGGCGATTGCGCTCAAGGCTCCGGTGTATACCACCGAACAGGCGTGGAGAAACCTGAAGGTGGGTCTTCCGATTCATGTGATTCGGTAGGTGGCGTTGAACTTGTGATGAGGGCGCACCCCGTTTCACCGATTGACAGATGGTCAATTGACGGTTGCTGGCGGCATGGAACCGATTTGCACTGACGCTCCCTTGGGCGCTTGCTCAAAGAGGAATACCAGGTTGATCTCGTCCCCGGCGGGAACCTGAATGTACCAGTCTCCGTTAAGTTGAGTATAGAACTGGAGGATCGGACGGCCGCCAAAAGGGCCGTTCCAGGGCCATCGTATCGCGATAGGGGTGAGCGTCTTTCCACTGGGAAGACGGAGAATGACAGCCTTGAGCGATCCTATCTGAAACTCTTCGCCGGCAGTACCAGCGTTCTTCATAAGCACGCGAATCGCAGTGGCGTGCCCATGTTCCTTCTCAATGTCCATGCATCCGGTGACGACGGTCGAAATGGAGCCCTTCGGGAGCCGGAGGTTAAATGGCGCACTCTTCGGATCCTGAAACTCGCAGAGGCTTTTGTACTCCCAGATAGAGGCTGTTACCTGAAACTTCGGAGGCTGTTGGGCTTGAACAGCGGCCGCAAAAACAACTGTTATTAAGACTCCGAGAATTAACGAAACCTTTCTCCCAAGCTGACCGCTCAACATGAACTTTCTTCCAGCCACGGCTCCCCCAATCCCTACGAATTATAAAGTATGCAGATGCTTCCTGTGATTCTGTTTCGGGAGCCGAAAGAAGCGGCGAAGGCCGGAGCACTGCTCCGGCCTTCGTTGTTATGCTGACCCGCTGACTTGCTGACTCGCTGCCTGCTACCCCTGAATGTCGAACTGCTCGGGATGCAGCGTGGGATCGCTCTTGACCAGAATGTTCTTTCCCACCAGCTCCTCGAATTCGGTGAACCAGCTGCCGTTGTTGCCCTTGAGCACCTTCACCGTCTCCGGGTTGACGCGCAGCAGAACGTCGGCTCCCTCCCGCGCGAACAGCGCCTGCCTGCGAAAACAACCGAAGGTCAAAAAGTGGAAACAGCCGCATTGCTGATGACGAACAAGCCTCGCCATGACGAAAGAATTCCACACCCGTTCCGATGATCGAACTTCATGGGAACCCACCCCAGTTTGTGGAGAGTCAAGGGTGGGGTACCCTGGGCTGCCGACAGCCCGTATCGCGATCAACGAGCAGCGCGCCCCCTGGGTCTTCCGCCTTGGCGGACGAGACTTAGAGCGGTTCCACAAATCACGTGCCCTTTCCGGCATTGAGCGAGGTGGTTTCAGGGTGCAGCAATTGTGGAACCGCTGTAGCTCACCCCGCCCGCCGATTTCGCGATGGCTCGAACTCATTGTTCTTGCGGCTGGACGGTGTTGGCGAGGACGCCGAGGCCGGGGATGGAGACTTCCACAAGATCCCCAGCCTTGAGCGGACCCACCCCGGAGGGGGTTCCGGTGAGGATGAGGTCGCCGGGCTCGAGAGTCATGACGGAGGTGATGTGGGCGAGCAGGGCGGGGATGGGAAAGAGGAAGTCGAGGGTTGAGCCGCGCTGGCGGAGCTCGCCGTTGACGCGGGTTTCAAGGGTGAGGCCGGCGGCGGGGTCGAGCTCGTCGCTGACGATGGGGCCGACGGGGCAGAAGGTGTCGAAGCCCTTGGCGCGGGTCCACTGATCGTCTTTGGCCTGGAGGTCGCGGGCGGTTACGTCGTTGGCCAGGGTGTAGCCGCGGAGGGCGGAGCGCCAGTCTTCGGGCTTGAGGTGGCGGACGCGGCGGGCGATGACCAGCGCCAGTTCGCCCTCATAGTCGACGCGGGCGCTGGCGGCGGGCATGTGGACGATGCCGCCTGGGGCCAGCAGCGACGAAGGCGGCTTGAGGAAGAGAAGGGGTTCGGTGGGAAGCTCGCTGCCCATCTCTTTGACGTGGTCGCGATAGTTGCGGCCCACGCAGACTATCTTGGAGGGCGTGACGGGCGGGAGCAGGGTGGCGGCGCTGAGGGGCTGGGGCTCGAAGCTGAAGCTCCATGAAGTTGCCCGTCCGTGGGTCAGGCGGAAGGCCAGGTCTTCTTCGGGCGCGCGGGCCAGGTCAACAATCCAAGGTTCGCCGGCGCGGTCTTCGACCACGCCGTAGTGGACCTGGGCATCGAGCAGGAAGCGGCAATATTTCATGGGATGTTCCTTTGGAACTTATCTTATTGTTCCAGCCCCTTTGGAGTGCAGCGAAACCCACGCATCTCTCCTGGCGAAGGGCGGCTAGGGGTTGGGCGCGGTCTCTTCGGCCTCGGCGGAGCGGGCGCTTTCGCGGCCGCCCTGGTCAATGGCGGTGACGGCGTACCGGTAGGTGCGGCCGGGCTGGACGTGGACATCGTGAAAGGCCGGGCCAACGAGCGGCTGCGCGGGCGAGATGCGCTGCCAGGTCTCGCTGCCCTCGCGCCTGTAGACGATGTAACCAGCCAGGTCGGGCTCGGTGTCGGGCTGCCAACTAAGGTCGATTGCGGCCTCGGAGCCGGCGGATGCAGCGGTGGCGACGGCGGCGAGACCGGCGGGCACGGCGGGGGGAAAGACGTCAAGGGCTTCGACGCGGACGGACGCGGAGAGCGGGCCAGCTAGTTCCAGGGTCTGGCTGCCCACGGTTATGCGGGCGACGCGCTGGGCGCGATACTCATAGGTTTCGCCGAAGTGAATCTCTTTGTCGAGCGCGAGGCCGGCTACGCCGGAGTATACCAGGAGGGTTCGCTCGACAGGTTCGGGCGGCGGGGCAAGGATGCCTTGCTGGGAATTGGGCCTGGCCTCCGGCTGAGGCGTGAGCAGGGTGCGGCGAAGACGGACGGCTGCCGGGCTGAACTGCGGCGCGGTGGGTGAATCGGGCGTCCAGCGCAGGACGACGCCGTCTTTGCGCACCTCGGCGGTCAGGTTGGCCACGGGAGCGGGCGCTTCGCCGGCCAGCACGATGGCGGCATTGGAGAGGCCCGCCGAGCGGCCTTGGCGGTTGGGCAGCTCGACAAAGTAGGTGAGCGGGCGGGGCGCGCCAGAGGTCAGAGCCGGGGGAAGCGTCTCAGTGAATGCGCCGGGGGCGCCGGGAGTCAAGAGCAGGCTGGCGGCCAAGGGCGCGCAGGTTCCTTCGTTTTCCTTTCGGCAGAGGCGCACGGGGAGATTGCCCTTCAAGAACAGCTTGTCGGTGTTTCTTTTGGGCATGGTCCAGGCGAGCGAGACCTGGTTGCCGGCGCGGGATGCGGAGAGGTTTGTCACCGGGTCAGGCAGATTGAGGGAGGGCGGCATGGGAGCGCCGGGGGTTCCGCAACCGCTGAGGAGCAGCCCGATTGCCGCTGCCACAAGCAGGGCGGCGCGTCCCAATAGGTGCACTATTCTCATCGCCCTTCCAGTCTAACGGAGTGGCGTGGGCCGAGCGCGCGGTAAGGACCGCAGCGGGACCGATCGGTTGCGGAGTGAAGCTAAAGCCCAGCCCGCTACTTGGCCGCGGGAGTCTGCGCCGGCGCGACTTTGGCCGCGGGCTTCTTCGCAGGAGTGGCCTTGGGGGCGGGTTTGGCCGGCGAGGCGGTGTCGGCGAGGGCCTGGTCGATGACCTGGAAGAGTTGGGTGTCGGCGTGCTGGACCTCAATGAAAGGCGCGCCCTTGCTGTTGGAGGTAACGACGAAGATAGCGGGGGTGGCCGTGATGCCGGTGCGCCGGCCCAGTTCGCTATCGGCCTTGATGGCGTCGGCGAGCTTGCCTTGCGGGTCCATGGCAAAGGGCAGTTTAATCTTGTGCTCGTCCGCAAACTTCTGGGTGAACTGGCGGAGCTGGTCGGGGTTGTAGATGGAAGACTGGTTGGCAAAGACCTGGTCGCGGTATTCGCCGCCGAGGGCCTTGCTAATGGAGTCGAACCAGCGCGCGTTGAGGGCGGCGATCGGGCTCCAGGTGTGGTAGGGGATGATGAAGTCGTGGCGAATCCAGGGAATCTTGTACTGTGCGACGGCCGCTTTGACGAAGGGATTAGCGTAGGCGCAGGCGGGGCACTCCATGTCAGCAAACTCGACTATGGCGACGCGCGCGCCGGCGGGCGGATGAAGCGCGGTGGTGTCGAGCACCTGGGTTCCAGCCGACGGAGTGGCGAACTGGGCGTGTGCTCCGGCGGCCGCAACGAGAAGCGCGGCGGCCAGGCCGAAGAAGAGGCGAGTGCGGCTGGGTGGAGCGAAGACGGGGCGGGCGAGGCAAATGAAGTGGAACATAGCGGTTGAACGGCTCCCTCTAGCTGATTGTAACGGGAGAAAAGCGGGAAGGCACAGGGTTCATTGCCGGTCGCGGCGGCGGGCAGCCATCCACTGGCGCCATTTGTAGTCGGCGAATAGCAAGGCGGCGGCGAGAACGGCGGCGAGAATGGCGAGGAGAATCTTCATAGCGAAAAACAGGGGTCAGAGATCAGGGATCAGGGGTCAGGGGAACCCACCCTAGCGGCAAAACCGAGAGCGCCGCGAGGGTGGGGCACCCAGCGAGTGCGGGGCACCCAGATTTGTGATGCTCGTCCGGCTGGGTGGTTGGTCTTTAGCGGCCCACCACCAGGACGACAAAGCTGCCGGGGATGATGGCTGGGCGTGGGCGCGGATTGTCGGGAGTTGGGTCGGGCCGGGGACCGAATTCGGCGGTGACCAGGTAGATGCGGTCGGCGGCGGGGTCATAGGTCATGGTGCGTGCGCCGCGCTGGGTGGGCAGGCTCTCGATGGTCGGGTAGCCGGGTGCGGCGGCATCGATCACGGAGAGGATTCCCTCGCCGCAGGAGGCAAAGGCCAGCTTGTGCGCCGCATCCCAGCCGGCCGCGTCGGGACCGTCGGCGATGGCGGGGTTGGCCAGCACCTTGCCGGTGTTGGAGTCGACCACGGCCATGTGCTTGCCGCCGCAAACCGGGAAGAGGCGGCTGCCGGCAACGTCGAAGGCCAGGCCGCTGGGGCCGTCGCAGCCGGTGAGGGGCCACTCGGCGGTGAGCTTGTTGGTGCGGGCGTCGAGGCGCACGATCTCGCTCTTGTCTTCAATGTTGTCGAAGACCGTTCCCTTGCCGTCGACGGCGGGAAACTCGGGCTTGCCGGGGAGGGGGATGGTGGCTATGACCTTGCGCGTAGCGGCGTCGATGACGGAGACGTCGCCAGGGATCCTTGACTTCCACGCAGCGGCGTCGGTAACGGTAACACCGCCCGGAGCCCCCGACTTAGACGCAGCGGCTTCAGTTACGGAAACGCCGCGGCCTCGGCCGTTGAATGCCCAGACGGTTTGCGTGGCCGGCTCGAAGACGATGCCGTCGGGGTTCTGGCCGGTGGGGATGGTGGCGACGGTGGCGAGGGTGGCGCGGTCGAAGACGATTACGGCGTTGCCGCCGCCGTCGGAGATGTAGCCGAACTTGCCGGCTGTGTCGAGTGCGATGCCGTGTGTGCCGTGGAGGCCGGCGATGGTTCCGACGGACTTGCCGGTCTGGGTATCGAGAACCTCGACGCGGGCGCCGCGGGTGAGGTAGAGGCGGTGGGCCGGGGAGTCGACGAGGAGGTAATCCCAGCCGCCGTCGCCGCCGATCTTCCAGCGGTCAATGATCTTGTAGGGCTGCTGAGCGCAGAGCAGGGCGGGGGCGGCAAGGGTGCCGCACAACAGCGCTGCGGCTACGAAAAACCGGGCGGCGGGACGAAAGCTGGAGAGGATGGGCATGAGAGGCTCCGTTTGGAAGTCGAACGGTGCAAGAATATCACCTCGATGTTTCAGTTGCTCCGCTATTCTCGCCATCCGCCGCGGCGGAAGCCCTGGGCTCTAGCCCTGATTCGATAGACTCAAAGAGACGGCCAATCGCCGCGGAGACCGCTTGCACACCAACGCTGAAGAACGCCTCATCCGCCCCGCCCGCAACGTCTGTGGAAGTCTCCGCCTGCCCGGCGACAAGTCGATCAGCCACCGCTATGGAATGCTGGCCGCATTTGCCGAAGGCGTCTCGCGCTTCAGCAACTTCTCCACGGGGGCCGACTGCGCCTCGACCCTGGCCTGCATGGAGGCGCTGGGGGCGAAGGTCAACAGGATCAGGGAGGGCGAAGTCGAGATTGCCG
>JBEKCX010000075.1:0-9991 GCA_050014655.1 Occallatibacter sp.
GAATGCGCCATTCACCTGCTTATGAAATTCGTCGAGCCTGCCAGCGCGGGAACCTGTGCGTTCGCAAGGGACCACTTGCCTAGGAAGACTGGATAATTTGCGCAACCATCCTGGCGCAGGTATCGATGCCCAGAGTGCTATTCATGGTGATGTGGTAAAGCCGGGGATCGGCCGAGTCGCAGTCGTAATAGTACCGCGCATAGTGCAGGCGTTCTGAGTCTACGCGGCGCAGCAGAGCTTGCACGTTTTGCTCGTGCGGATGGCGAAGCTTCATGCGCGCAACCTTCTCGTTGAGCGGCGCATAGACCAGCATCCGAAGTACGTGGGGATGGCGCCGCAAAACGCATTGCGCGCTGCGTCCGATAATGACGCAATTCCCGACCTTGGCGGCCTCCTGAATGATACTTGCCGTAAATACCTGCACCGTATCGCGATCCACCGCGAGTTCAGCACCCTCCCCGGTATAAGACTCCGGGCCTCCCTGGCGGAAGCTCTTCATTACCCGCTCCCACCAGGCGATGGCGTGTTCGTCGGCCTGCGCGGCCCAGGCAGGATCCACCTTTCCCATGGCCGCGACCTGCTCGATGATCTGCTTGTCGATGCACTCCCAACCCAGAAGTTCGGCAACCTTGCGCCCAATGTCGGAGCCTCCGCTGCCGTACTCTCTTGCAATCGTCAAAACGTTGAACATTGTCTTCCTTTCTTCCTTGCCGCCACCCCACTCCCTGTTCGATCGCGGCAATTCGTTTCTAACTCAGCATCGTATGGCATGGGAGTTGTAATCGGCCACGGCACGTGCAACTTCAGCGGCTGGCTGGCGGTCGTTGGGGCTTTCTTCCAACCAGCTGCATAAAGACTCGAAGACGGCGCCCACGAGGCAACGGGCGGCGATCGCCGGCGCGGAAACGCGCGATGCGCCTGGAGCAGACTCCAGCGTCTGGCAGACCTGTTCAGCGTACTGCCTCAGTATGGCGCGGCGCATCCGCTCCAGGCGGGGGCTCAGGCCGGAGGACTCGACGATGAGGATCCGCGCATCTCCGGGGTTGTCGGCCAGGAACAGAAAGAGCGACTCCACCGCGCACCGAATCCCCAGTAGCGCATCATCCTGGGAGTCTCTGGCCCGATACATCACTTCCGTCACCTTCTCGCCCAGTGCTTCGAGGACCGCCGCAAAGACGTCTTCCTTGTTGCGGAAGTGCGCGTAAAAGCTGCCCACCGAACTATCGGACGCCGCCACGATCATGGGAACGGTAGTGGAGTGATAACCGTTGGCGCCGAAGAGACGTGTTGCGGCGTCCAAGATCGTCTTCCGCCGGGCATTCTTGCGGGCGGCTGTTGCGGGGGTTTTGCGGTAGGCCATTTCTTGTCCTTGTACCTCTTGACAAGAATAGAATGACGTATCATTCTATTCTTGTCAAGAGAGAAAGACGCTCATGCGAACAGAAACAGTCAGAACGGCACGACAGGCAACTCCAGCGATGCTCCTTACAGCAGGCTGGAGCCTTATCACGGCCATAAGCCAAGCAAAATCAACGCGGAGCTTTTACCGGCCTGTGGTGAAAGTCGAAATCTCTGAAAGACATCCCTCAGGGGCTAAAGCCCATGTTGTTTTTGCAGCATCTACGGCACGACTGAAGTCGTGCCCTGACGCTTGTTGCGGCTCTGGCAAGAGTTTTTCCGCAGTCTGTAAAGCCCGCCCTTTATTTTCAGCGTCTCGTAGCATCCTTCGACAAGCTCAGGACAGGCTACAAGTCGTGCTCTTTCAAAACTCGACTTTTACCACGGGCTGTTGTTGCTCCGCATTCCTCTTGTTTGCTCTATTGCCCCTGGCAGGCTGTGGCCCAAAAGCTCAGGTGGCTGCCGACCAACCGGTTCCGGTGCGTGTGCGGGCGCCCAATCGCGTCCAGCAGCCTGTTTCTGTGGCTGTCAGCGGAACGGTGGAAGCCAATGTGACGGCCCAGGGCGCATTCCAGATCGCCGGACGTGTGGCGAAGGTTCTTGTGGAAGAAGGACAGGTGGTGAGCAAGGGCCAGGTGCTGGCGGAACTGGACGCCACCGATTACCTCAACGCGTACGACGCGGCAGAGGGCCAGGCGGATGCGGCGCGGGCAGTGGATGCCAAGGCGCAGGAAGGACCGCGCTCCCAGGAGTTGGAGCAGGCGCGCATCGACTATGAGCAGTGGCAGGACCAGTACAACCGCATGAAGTTTCTCTACGACCACAAGAGCTTGCCGGCCAACGACTTCAAGAAGATCGAAGCCGGGTACCAGGCGGCGCAGCAGCGCTACGATATGGCGCGGCAGGGAACGCGGGTCGAGGACAAGGAAGCGGCAACCGGGCAGTACCGGGCGGCTGCGGCCCAGGCGGATGAGGCACGGAAACGCCTGGGAGACACGCGGCTGCGGGCGCCGATATCTGGCTTCATCGGAATGCGGCGGATCGATGTTGGAGACACGGTTGGGGCAGGGATTCCCGTGATCGCCGTGCTGGACCTGGACCCAGTGAAGGTGCGCGTAGCGATTCCGGAAGACGAGATCGGAAAGGTGCATGAAGGAGCGCGCGCCACAGTGACCATCCCGTCGCTCGATCAAAAGCAATTCGAGGGGAAAGTGGAGACGGTGGGCGTGGCGGCGGACCCCGCCTCGCGCACCTACGCGGTGAAGATTGCAATTCCCAACCCGGAGCGGCTGCTGCGGGCAGGGATGGTGAACGAGGCGCGGATCTTCTCCCCGACGATGGTCAACGCGATGACCGTGCCCGGAGAAGCCATCGTTCGCGATCCGCAAGGCGTAACGCAGGTCTACGTGTACTCGCTGGAGCGGCAGCGCGTTTATGCCAGGCGTGTTGACGTGGGCGGGCCGATTGGAAGTGAAGTGGAGATACTCAGCGGCCTAACGGGCGACGAGCAGGTGGTAGTCGCAGGCCAGCAGAATGTGCGCGAAGGCTCGCCGGCCAGGATTGTGGGAGGCGGCCAGTGAACCCCGTTCGAGCGGCGCTGCGCTATCCGCAGGTGACCCTGGTTCTGTCCGGCATATTGTTTGCGGCCGGCCTCTATGCGCTGCTGACCATGCCGCGGCGCGAGGACCCCAAAATCACCATCCGTATCGGTATTGTCGCCGCCGTTTATCCGGGCGCAACCTCCCGGGAGGTCGAAGACCAAGTCACGCGCAAGATTGAGGAGCACCTTTTCCGCTTCGCCGAAGTGCGCCGCGACAAGACCTATTCCACCACCAGCAACGGCATGGTAATCATCAATGTCCATCTGAATGACTCCGTCAAGGATGCCGACGAATTCTGGTCGAAGCTGAGGCTGGATATGGCGCAATTGAAGGCCGCCGAACTGCCGGCTGGCGTGATCGGTCCGGTGGTGGACTCCGACTTCGGCGACACCGTCGCGGCCTTGATTGCGGTGCATGGCGGCACCTATGGCCCCAGAGAGCTGAAGAGCTACGCGCAAGCCGTGGAAGCGGCGTTGCGCACCATCCCGGCGGTTTCAAAGATCAAGCGCATTGGCGATCAGAAGGAAGAGATCGATATCGATACTTCCTCGGAACGGCTCTCGCAGTATGCCGTGAATCCGCTAAAAGTGATGCAGGCGCTGCAGGGCCGCAACACGGTGGAATATGCGGGACGCGTGCCGGCCGGCACGAGCAAGGTGCCGATCGACTCCGGCGGACGGCTACGGACGGAAGACGAGATTCGCCCTATCATGGTGGACGTTTCGCCCACCGGCCAGCCGGTAACCATCGGCGACGTGGCCATCGTGGAGCGGGTTTATAAAGACCCCACCGAGTATGCCCGAATCGGTGGCGAGAAGAGCATTCTACTGGCCGTTGAGATGCACGAGGGCAACAACATTGTCGACTTCGGCAATACCCTGCGCGCTACGCTGAGGAGTGTGCAGGCGACTCTGCCACCGGACGTGAAGCTCGACCTGGTGGCGGACCAGCCTTCAGTAGTTTCCAAACGCATTCGTAGTTTCTTCGGAGAATTCGGCATTGCCATCATTGCGGTCATCCTGGTTACCATGCTGCTCTTGCCGCCGCGTGTCGCGCTTGTTTCGGCCATTGCGGTACCCGTCACCATGTCCATCACCTTCAGCCTGCTGAACCTGTTCGGCATCGAGTTGCAGCAGGTGTCGATTGCGGCGCTGATCGTGGTGCTGGGCATGGTGGTGGACGATGCCATTGTGATTGCCGACAACTATGTGGAACTGCTTGACCGTCACGTACCGATTGATGAGGCGGCATCGCGGTGCGCCACGGAGATGGCGATTCCGGTGCTGACCGCAACGCTGGCCATTATCGGTGCTTTTGCCCCATTGCTGATGCTCACCGGCGTGGTGGGCGAGTTCATCCGCGCGCTGCCTATCTCGGTTTGCATCGCGCTATCCACTTCCTTTGTCGTGGCTATGCTGCTGACGCCGCTGATGGCGCGATTCTTCATCCGCAAGGGCCTCAAGGACCGCGAACAGGAAGATGCGGGCGCGCCGCGCAAGGTCACTTCGCTGGACCACATGCAGCGGTACTACAACCGCATCATCACCTGGGCCATGCAGCACAAGCGGGCGGTTTTGGTGTCTAGTGTGCTAACGGTCGCGGCCGGGATTGGGATTCTGGCGCTGGTGCCACAACTGCTGTTTCCGCTGGCAGAGCGAAACCAGTTTGTAATGGATGTGTGGCTGCCGGAGGGCTCGAAGATCGAGGCCACCGACAACGCCGTACGCCGGATTGAAGCGGTCCTGAGCCAGGAGCGGCAGGTCAAGGCGTATACCAGCTTTCTGGGCGAAAGCGCGCCGCGCTTCTATTACAATGTGAACCCGCAGGCGCCGGCGGCCAACTATGCGCAGATACTGGTGAACACCAAGAACTCGAAGGAAACGCCCAAGCTGGTGGAGCAGTTGCGGCAGCGGCTGCCCGATGTGGCTCCGGAGGCCAAGGTCTTCGTCAAGGAGCTCCAGCAGGGACAGATCATGGAGGCCCCGGTCGAGGTGCGGATCTCCGGAGACGACATCGCCACGCTGGAAACGCTGGGCAGCCGGGTAGAGGATATCTTCCGGCATACGCCGGGCGCCACCTACATCCATGGCGATTGGCACGAAGATGCCTGGCAGGTGGGCCTGAACGTGCGCGAGGAAGTGGCCAACCGGATGGGATTGACCAATGCCGCCATCGCCCAGCAACTGGCCGCAGGCTTTGAGGGCGCGCCGGTGACTACGTTTTGGGAGGGCGACCGCGACGTGAATGTGGTTATGCGGCTGGACCCCGCGGACAGGCAGAGCTTTCAGAACGTGTCCGACACCTACGTGATGTCTCCGGTGACTGGGGCAAAGGTTCCGCTGGCGGCGGTGGCGACGCTTACTTCTGAGTGGGAGCCGGGCAGGATCGTGCGCCGAAACGGCGTTCGCACATTGACGGTGCGCGCCTTCCCCGGCGGACACCGGCTGGCAAGCGAGATACTGGGCGACGCGCGCAAACAACTGGACAGCGTCGTCCTGCCGCCTGGGTACCGCATTGAATTTGGCGGCGAGTACCAAAACCAGCAGGAAACCTTCGGCGAGATGCGGAATGCGCTGATTCTCAGCCTGGTGCTGATCTTCCTGATTCTGCTCTTCCAGTTCCGCACCCTGGTCGACCCGCTGATCGTGATGGCGGCGTTTCCCCTGGCGCTGCCTGGCGCAGCACTGGGCCTGCTGATTACTCATAACACCTTCGGCTTCACCGCATTTGTCGGCATCATCAGCGTAGGGGGATTGGTGGTCAGAAATTCCATCATTCTGATCGATTACATCCATGATCGGATGAACAACGGGGTAGAGTTGGAACAGGCGGCGCTGGAGGCCGGCGAACGCCGGCTGCGGCCCATCTTCCTCACTTCGGCGGCAGCCGCCGTGGGCGTCATTCCCATGATTCTCTCCGGCTCCAGCCTGTGGTCGCCGCTGGCCAGCGTCATCGCCTTTGGGCTGCTGGGATCGATGTTCTTCACACTGGTGGCCATCCCGATTCTGTTCGTGGTGGTACACCGGAAACGCGGCGGGAATTCCAGTTTGGGTTCGTGGTTTCCCCGGTCCCAAAATCGGGACCTGGGGCACCTCGCCTCTGTGGTGGGCGTCGCGCTGCTGTTGCTTGCCTTTGGCGGCTCTGCACATGCCCAGGCGCGGCGCATCTCGCTGGATGAGGCAGTCGCACTGGCCACAAAGCAGAACTCGACTGTGAAGTTGGCGCACCTTAAGGAAAAAGAAATGCGCGCTCGCGTGGGCGAAGCGCGGGCTAATTATTTCCCAGTGCTGAACAACGAAAGCGATGCCGCGCACCTGGATAACATCGAGCATATGCTGATTCCGATGGGAGCCCTGGGCGTGTACCCGGTTCCCGGCCCGGTCCCTGGAGAAAATGCCTCACTCCCGCTCGGGCATCACAATTTCATTCTGAGCACAACCAACGTGGCTCAGCCGCTGACGCAGTTCTTCAAGATCCACGCCGGGGTCGAAGCGGCCCAGGCGGATGCGGGCGTCGCTCAGGACGATGCCCGGCGGGCGGAGAACGAGGTCGCCTTGAAGACGAAGCAGCTTTATTACGGCCTCTTGTCGGCCGAACGCCGGAAGCAGGCGGCGGAGCTGCGCATCGAGGCCGGCGAAGAGCGCCTGAACGAGGCTCGCAATGGAGTGGAAGCGGGAGCGGTGCTGGAACTGAAGGTGCTGGAAGGCCAGGCGCAGATCGCCGAAGCGCGTCACGCGCTGGGATCGCTCGATGACGCCATCTCCGACATGAAGGTGGAGTTCAACAATCTGACCGGCCTGCCGCTGGACAGCGAGATGGAACTGGTCCCGCCTGAACCAGAGACCTCGGATGCGACCGCTGGAGATTTGGAGGCCGAGGCGCTGGCTCACAATCCGGAGGTTGCAGCCGCTGAAGAGACGCTGAAGAAGGCGCGAGCGGGCCTGAGCGCGGCGCGCGCTGAGTATATTCCCGAAATCGGAGCCTTTGCGCAATATGTCCATCAAGACGGCGTGCCGTTACTGACCGAGAATAACGGCGTGGCGGGTCTCAAAATGAAATGGACGCTGCTGGAATTCGGCAAGCGCAGCGGGCAGGTACATGAGCGCCAGGCGCAAGTGGCCGAGGCCGAAGAGAACCTCAGGCAGGTCGAGAATCAGGTACGCGTGGATATAGAAAAGGAAGTGCGCAAGGTGCGGCGCGCGGAGACCGGCCTGGAGGCGGCGCGGGAGAGTGTGACTGCGCGAGCCGAGATGCGGCGGATCACAGCCAATCAGGTTGAAGCAGGCACGGCCAATCACTCCGCGCTCAAGGAAGCCGAAGGGCAGCTCGCCGAGGCCGAGGCCGGGCTTTTTCAGGCTGAGATGGAGCGCAGCACAGCCCGCGCCGAGCTGGAGCGGACGGTGGGACGGAAGTAGCTCCCAAAACGATCGAGTTCTCAAGTACCCTTGCGGCCTCCAAACATTCACTTCGCCTCTCTTCCTTCCAAGGGAAATAGGGTCAAAATCTCACTTTCGTGAGTTATCATGCACATCATGGCCCCCACTGAGCATAGTTTCGAACGGCCAGGGGATGCTCTGGACCTTCGCCTGATTATCGATTCGGCTCCCGCGCTGATCCATACCAGCCGGCCTGACGGTTATATTGACTTTTTCAATGGAACCTGGCTAGAGTTCGTAGGGCTTCCGCTCGAAGATCTCCTGGGATGGAAATGGATGGTTACGATCCATCCCGCGGACGTTGAGGGAATGGTCAAAGCGTTGCGAACGGCCCATGCGACGGGGGAGGAATTCGAATACGAATCGCGTGTACGGCGGGCGGATGGGGTCTACCGCTGGATGCTTCACCGCAGTGTTCCGCGTCGTGATGAAAACGGAAACATCCTGAAATGGCTTGGATCGAGCATCGATATCGAGGACCGCAGACGGGCCGAGGAGGCTCTGCGGCAGAGTGAAGCATACCTGGCAGAGGGGCAGAGGCTGGTCCACGCAGGCAGTTGGGCTTTGGACTTGGCAAGTAACAAGTATGTCTACGTCTCAGACGAAGATTTTCGGATTTGGGGATTCGATCCACGGGATGGTGCACCGGCCCGGGAAGCAGTTTTCCGACGAATTCACTCGGAAGATCGCGACAGGTGGAAGGAGAAGTTTGAGAACTCGCTCCACGAAAAAGTCGACAGCTTCGACGAGTACAGAATCGTGTTGCCCGACGGAACGGTCAAGCACGTTCACTCGATCCGGCACCCAGTCCTGAATGACGAGGGAGATCTCGTTAAATTGGTGGGCACCTCGATCGATATTACGGAACGTAAGCGGGCCGAAGAAGCGATTCGGCAAAGCGAAGCGGAGATGCGGCAGATATTGGATGCCGCGCCGCAACATATAGGCGTTCTGGGGACGGACAGAAGCCCCATCTATCTCAACCAAGCAATGCTCGATTCTCTCGGTATGACTCTAGAAGAGTGCCTGACATGTGCTCCTTCCAAACTCTTTCATCCCGAAGACAAGGAACGCGTCGATTGCGAAGTTCTTCAAGCGTTCTCAACCGGAGCCGAGGTTGAGATCGAAGCGCGAATACCGAGGCATGACGGGGTGTATCGCTGGTTCCTGTTGCGCTATAAGCCGCTGCGCGACAAACAAGAACACATTACGCGCTGGGTTGTCGCGGCAATCGACATCGACGACCGCAAGCAGGCCGAAGAGAGACTTCAGCACGAAAACGTTGCGTTGAGAGAAGAAATTGACAAGGCATTTATGTTTGAGGAGATCGTGGGCTCTTCTCCTGCACTGCGAGCCGTGCTTGCTCGTGTCGCCAAGGTTGCGCCTACCGATTCCACCGTCCTGATCACAGGTGAGACAGGCACCGGCAAGGAACTGATTGCCCGCGCCATCCACAAGCGATCGCTCCGTTCTTCGCGGGCGTTTGTGAGTGTGAATTGTTCCGCAATTCCACGAGACTTGATCGCATCGGAGCTTTTCGGCCACGAGAAGGGAGCCTTTACGGGCGCTACCCAGCGGCATCTGGGCCGCTTTGAACTGGCCGAGGGAGGCACGATCTTCCTCGATGAAATCGGAGAACTTCCCGCGGAGACGCAGGTCGCGCTCTTGCGTGTTTTACAGGAGCGGGAGTTCGAACGTGTCGGAGGAAACCGGACGATCCGCTGCGAAGTGCGCGTGATTGCGGCTACCAACCGGGACATTCACGCGGCCGTCGCCGCGGGCACATTCCGCAGCGACCTTTTTTACAGGCTCAACGTCTTTCCTATCGAGACTCCCCCTCTGCGGAAAAGGAAGGAAGACATTCCGTTGCTGGTCGAGTACTTCATCGACCGTTACGCGAGAAGAGCAGGCAAGAGCATCCGGCAAGTTAGCAAGAGGAGTCTTGAGTTACTCCAGTCCTACACTTGGCCGGGCAACATTCGCGAACTGCAAAACATCGTCGAGCGATCAGTCATCGTATGCGAGTCGGAGAGTTTCACCGTGGACGAAAGCTGGCTTTCAAGTCAGCCCCTTGCAACAGAGCCTGGCGGCCAGGTCGGACTTTCTCAGTTGCTTGCCGCGCAGGAAAGGGACACGATTGAAGCGGCGTTGAGAGAGTGCGGCGGACGAGTCTCAGGACCTTCTGGTGCCGCTGCCAGGCTGTGCATGCCCCGGTCGACCTTGGAATCTAAAATCAGGTCGCTGAAAATCGACAAAAACCGCCTCAAGATTACATAGCCCTCCAAGGATCGGCGATTCCTCGAACAATACTCAGCAAAGGGATACTTGCCGGAAGTTCTGTTCAACTTTTTGTACAGCTTTTCGCCAATTGGCGAACTTTCGTCATGTCTATTATTTGGCAAATGCCTATTTATCAGTCAGATACGAATGGCACGGCAAATGCATTTTATGAATGCAGAATCGTTTGAGGTGAGAACGGATGCTACGAATTGAGCGACTTGCGAATGGGGTGGGCGTCTTTCGGTTGATCGGTCGCTTGAACGTAGAAAACGTGGC
>JBEKCX010000076.1:0-9915 GCA_050014655.1 Occallatibacter sp.
GGCCCCGACGGCGGTGCGCGGTTAGATAGAGAGGGGTATACCGTGAAGTTCGGCACGAAGGTCTTCTTGTTGGTTATTGCCGGTATGTTGGTGATGTGTTTCTACAACCTGGCAAGACCGAAGCCGAGCGAGCCGGAAAAAGCCATCACTCCTCTTGACTATAGCAAGGCCATCTACACAACCGATCATGCCATCATCTGTCCCCTTTCACTGTTGAGTGATCGGCGCGCAGATCACGATATTGCTACGGTGGTGGATATGTATGCGTCCGCATTTACTGCAGAAACCAAAGCGGAGAAACTCGGTTGCGAGGTTTGGAAGGGCGGCATTAAGGTAACAGCGAAACCGATGGATGAGATGGCACCGCTAGTTACACTGAACACATATAGCTTCACTGTGGACGCTCATCTGACCAACGACCCAAACGGGGGAATGCGGTGAGCGGATTTCAGCCCTGCGGCCCGGTGCCCCATCCTTCGAGCGCTTTTGGTCGAAGGGTGGGAATCCGCGAACAACAACCCATCCGCTGACTAGCTGACCCACTGACTGGCCGGCTCGCTAACCAGCTCCTTCGCCGCTCGCCGCCCCAGGCGGATGCAGTCGGAAACCCCGATGCCGTCATAGGCATTGCCCGCCAGCCGCAGCCCAGGCAGCGCCGCCACATGCGCCGCAACGCGCCTCATCCGCTCCTGGTGGCCAACGGCATACTGGGCCATCGACCGCTGCCAGCGTGATACCCGCGTGTGTTCCGGCGCCATCCCCAGCCCGACCACAGTGCTACCAAGAATTGAATCCAGCTCGCGACGCACGGTGGCTACCAGCGCTTCGTCCGTCTCCGCCAGCAAAGCCTCGTTGTTCATCCCGCCCAGAAAGGCGCGCAGCACGGCACGGCGCGGCGAGCCCGGCGGCGCGGCCCTGGGAAACTTGCGATGAACGAAGGTGCAGGCCAGCATAGCACGCCCTTCGCTGGCTGGGACGAGGAAGCCGAATCCATCCGGCAGCCGGCCCAGCCTGGCCTCGTCGTAGATGAGATTGACGGTAATCGAAGAGGAGTACGGAATAGCTCTCAGCTCTTCGCTCAGCGCCGCGTCCACCTTGCCCAGCAGCGCGCCCGCGGCCCAGGCGGGCGAGGCCATAATCACCGCATCGAAGGCTTCCCAGCCTCCGCCGGCCTCAACTCGCCAGCCGTCCGCCGTCTTCTCGAGGCCAGTCACCGGCGTAGCCAGCCGCACCGACGCGGGATTGAGCCGCGCGCCAAGCGCGTCGACCAACAGCTGCATTCCGCCCCGCAGCGTAGTGAAGATGCCTCGCGCGCCCGCATTGGAGTTTGCGCGAGCAGGGCCGCTGCCGTTGCCCGCACTGTTCTTCTTCGCGGCCTCCTTCATCCGGGCGCGCATCTTGCGGTGCGCCGCCAGCATTCCGCGCGTCAGCGAACCGTATTCGCTCTCCATCTCCACCAGCCGCGGAAGCACCGTCCGCGCGCTCAGTTGCGAGGCGTCGCCGCCGAATATTCCGCTCAGCAGCGGATCGGCCAGCCGCTCGACGGCCTCGCGGCCAAAGTGTCTTTCCACCAGCGCCGCCACAGCCTCGTCGGGCAGGCCAGTCGGCCGCGGAGGATACAGCAGCTCCAGCCCCATCCGCGCCTTCGTCTTCAAGCTGAACAGCGGCGACAGCGCGGTCGGAATCAGCTTGGTCGGAACCAGAAACATCAGCCCGTCGGGCAGCGCCACCAGCCGGTTGCGCACCACAATATAGGTCTTGCGCGCCGCGTCGTTCGAGGGCAGCAGTTCATCCCCCAGCCCCAGCTCGCGGCACAACTGGGCCGCCGCCGGCTTCTCCGTCAAGAACGAATCCGGCCCCAATTCCAGCACCGCCCCGTCCACGGTCTCCGAAGACAACACCCCGCCCAGCCGCTCCCGCGTCTCAAACAGCGCGTACTCCGCCGCCGCGCCCGAGGCCCTCGCCTGCTCCAGCTCATAGGCTGCCGCCAGCCCCGCTATCCCTCCGCCAATGATCGCCGTCCGCATCGATCTCCTCACTCACCATTAGAACAGTTCTCGGACGCACCGGCACGCAGGCCGCGGAAACTCCAAGATTGGCTCAAAACTGGGCTCTTTTGCAATGGAATGATAGAGATAGCTATCCGCTATTGTGATTTGGATCACTCGGCGAGATGCCACCGAGCAGTGCTCCGGGTCTCGCTTTCTTCTGAGACCTGGGACCGCGAACTCACGGCTGAAAGCTACAACTTCGCGAAAGCCGCGGCCTCATTCTCCAGTTCCGGATCCCAGTGCCTGGGCTGGTAGATGCAACAGGGTTCCTGCGCCAGCGGGTCGCCGGTTACGGCATAGGCGCGGGCGCGCGAGCCGCCGCAAATCTCCTTGTACTCGCAGGCCCCGCACTTGCCTTCCAGCTTGCTGGTGTCGCGCAGCGACTTGAAGATAGGCGCGTTGCGGTAAATCTCGCTCAGCGGCGTCTGCCTCACATTGCCGGCGTGGATGGGCAGGAACCCGCTCGGATACACATTCCCCACGTGCGACACAAACAGGAAGCCCTTGCCGTCGTTGACGCGCCGCGTGGCCCAGCTTGCGGTCCGGGTCTGAGCGTCCGTGGTGGGCGCACCCGGCTCGTAGGCTTGCACAGCCGCGGCCGCGCTGCCCGGATGCCCGTGGCCGATGCGCCGCTCTTCCAGATTGTGCTGCAGCAGGTAGCGCCGGTAGTGCATGGCTTCGGTGGTCTTGATCTGGAAGTTCACGCGGTGGCTCAGTTCGTAAATCTTGCCAAAGACCTGCTCGAACTCCTCGCCGCTGAGCAGGTCGCCCAACTGCCCGCGGCCCACGGGAACCAGGAAGAAGACGTTCCACATCACGATGGCCAGCCGCTCGAACAGAGCGCACAAATTGTCCAGATCGTGCGCATTATGGCGGCTGATGGTGGAGTGCACCTGGATGGGGATGCCCGCCTCGTTGGCCCACTCGATGGCCTGGATGGTGCGCGCCCAGGCGCCGGAGAGGCCGCGGAAGGCGTCGTGAATCTCGGGGGTCGAGCCGTCCAGCGAGATGCCCAGCCGGACGAGGCCCGCTTCTTTCAGCTTGAAGATCGCCTCCCGCGTGAGCAGCGGCGTGGCGCTCGGGGTGAGCGCCACCTGCACGCCCTTGTCGGCCGCGTAGCGGATCAGCTCGAATACGTCCTTGCGTTTCATCGGGTCGCCGCCGGTAAAGACAAAGATGGGCACGCGCATCGCGGCGATCTGGTCGATCAGCGCTTTGCCTTCGGCGTTGGTCAGCTCATCGGGGTGGGCGAGGGGCTGGGCGGCGGCGCGGCAGTGCTTGCAGGCCAGATCACAGGACTGCGTGACCTCCCAGATGGCCAGAAAAGGCGTCTCGTCGAAGTTCAGCCCGCCGCGGGCGGGAATGGTGTGCATCGGCTGCATTCGGCCTCCAGCGGAATCGCGGCTGACCGGCCCTGAAATGGGGCCTGCACCGGGGATGGAACGATTTATCCAATTATTAAAGAAATCCAAGACACTGCCGATAAGATAATTTCCCCGCGGGAGGAAACCACGTTGGAAGCTTGCGGCAGAGCCCCATGAATTGGAAAACCGCCCTTGAGCGCCACGATTCCGCTCTAGAAGAACAGGCTCGGGGCTGCGCGGGATGTGATTTGAATCACATTATCTCGTTTGATCGACTGGCGCGCCTTTTGCCCACTGGACAAATCTGTGGAAAAGGAGGACAATTCGTCCATACTGAACCACGATTCCCCGGCTACCTGCATCTTTAACAATAGCAAGATGGTTTTCAGTACGCTGGAAACCGCAGTTCTGGCCCTCGTGGCGTGATTCCGCGTCATGCCAGGGTGTGCCGTCGGGTACCGCGAACCGATGGCGTGTTTGTTATCTTTTATTGCCGCAGCACCTGGAGGTCCTCATGGCAGCCGTCATCAAGCCAGGTTGGAGCAAACCCTCCACCATTCTCTTTGCCTCCGAGATCCCCGCCAACGAGAAGACCTTCGCCTTCGCTCTTGCGCAAGCCGCCGAGTTCGGCGCCGATCTCATTATCTTTCACGCCTATGACACGCTGGTGGTTTCCTCTTCGGATACCTCCGGCATCCGCTACTACGACTATGCCGCCGCCGCCCGCTGCGAATCGAAGAGCCTTGAACCTCTGGCCCAGCGCGCGCTCGCGGCCGGCGTCCGATGCCAAGTGGTGGTTCGTCCCGGATTGCCCGCCGACCAGATACTTTCGTTCCTGCGCGAACGGCCGGTGGATCGCGTGATCATGGGCACTCACTCTCCGGGCCCCATCGGCAAGCTGCTGGTGGGCTCGGTAGCCGAGGCCGTCCTGCGCACCGCCAAAGTTCCGGTTTGCATCGTCGGTCCCGAGGTGGTCGACGGCAAGTATCGCAACTTCGCCACTCGCGCCGTCCTGTGCGCCATAAGTCTGCAGGAGGCCAGCTCCGTGGTGGCCGCCTTTGCCGCGGAACTGGCCGCCCAGCACCGCGCGCGCCTGATCTTGCAGCATGTGATCCGGCCCCAGGAGCGCGCCGAGGTTCTCGCCGGCCGTACCATCGAGGATATCGAGACCGAACTGCTCATGCTGGTCCCGCCTGAGCTGCACGACCAGATCTCCGTGCAGGCCATCGTCGTGCCCGGCGACCCAACCGAGGAGCTGCTTTACCAATGCAGGGCCCAGCAGGCCGACCTGATAGTGCTGGGTGCACAGGGCGCATCCGCCTTCGCCGCCGTCACCCGCTATGGCGTGGTCTACAAGGTGCTGGCCCACTCGCACTGCCCGGCGATAACCATTTCGCCGGCAATGCTGGCGGAGTGTGGCGTCAAGGCAACTAGGCCTCGTCTGTCCGAAGCCTATTTGGCGGGCGTTTTTTAGGGCCGCGACCGCCGGGGTGGCGCTTCTCAATCCCCGGCGATCGCGTTGATCCTCGATAGCTACTTCGCCGCGGGCGGCTGATCCGCCTTGGGCTCTACTTCAGTTGTGCACGTCTTGCCGGCACACAGCGCCCCGGTAATCCCCTGGCCCTCGGTGATGGTGTAGATCCTGTCCACCGCGGTCAGTTTCACCATCTCCTTCACGCCGGAAGGCCAGTGAATCTCGGCGGTTCCGGCGTCGGCGGCGTCGCCCAGGCCGAAGTGCACGCGCATGTCGTTGGAAGAGAGATAGCTTCCCCCGCTCAGCACGTCTCCGCGCTGGCGCATCCCGTTCGCATTTAGGTAGACCGTCGCTCCGACCGCGTCGCGGGGGCTTTTGGGCCCTCCGATGAGCCGCATCTCAACCCAATGGTGGTGGTCCGGATTCACGTTGCGAAGCAGCACCGGAACGCCGTCCATGTTGTTGATGACCACATCGATCTTGCCGTCGTTGAAGATGTCGCCGAAGGCTGCGCCGCGGCCCACGCTGACCACGGCAAGCCCGGTCCCCTCGACGGCGGGAACCAGCTCAAACTTGCCGTTCTTCAGATTGTGATAGAGCAGCGGGCGCTCGGCATAGCTGGTTCCCCACCCAGGATGCTGATCCACCTCAGGATACACATGCCCATTCACAATGAGCAGATCCTTCCACCCGTCATTGTCGTAGTCGAGAAATCCGTCGGCAAACTTGACAAAGGGGATGGAAGAGGTTGCTATGCCGGCCTCATAACTGACATCGGTGAGATTCCCCTTTCCATCGTTCTGGAAGAGGACGACATAGTCGTCGCCGAAGGTGGTATTCACTACGGATAGGTGGCCGTTGTTCTCGTAGTCTCCGGCCGCGATGCCCATATTGGCGACCTCGCGGCCGTCCTTGTTGAGCGCGTATCCGCTTTCGTAACTCTGATCCTCGAAGGTGCCATCGCCCTTGTTCATGTACAGATAATTCGGCGTGGAATCGTTGGCCACCAGCAGGTCCGGCTTCCCATCGTTGTTCACGTCGGCGAACAGCGCCCCTAGACCGTAGTATCCGTTGGGATCGTCCACTCCCAGCTTCTTGCTGACATCGGTAAAGGTGCCGTCGCCGTTGTTGTGGAAGAGATGATCGTGTTCGCCCTCCAGGCCGCGCGGGCCGCACATCACCGGCACGCCGCGATACTGGCAGAAAGCGGAACCGGCCGCCTTGGAGCCGGTGATCGGAGGGTTGGCCAGGTCGATGCGCGCGTAACCTGCGACGAAGAGGTCCAACCGCCCGTCGCCGTCGTAGTCGCCGAAGGTGGCGCCGGTCGACCATGTGCCGACAGTAACTCCGGCCTTCTCTTCCACATCGGTGAAGGTCCCATCATGGTTGTTGTGGTACAGGCGGTTCTTGCCGTAATTGGTCACGTAGAGGTCCGGCCAGCCGTCGTTGTCGTAATCGCCAACCGCGCATCCGTATCCCCATCGGTCGTTGGTCACGCCGGCCGCCTTGGTTACATCCGTGAAGGTTCCATCGTGGTTGTTGTGAAACAGAGCGGCTTGCGGCGCGGCTGCCTTGCCATCCAGCGCGTCGTAGGTCGAGCCGTTCACCAGATAGATATCCAGCCAGCCGTCGTTGTCGTAATCGAGAAGGCAGACGCCCGGGCCCTTGGCCTCCAGGATGATGCGCTTCTCCGGCGTGCCCGCCTTATGATGCCAGCTTGCAAGACCTGCCGACTGGGCAACGTCCTGAAAGATGACGGGGCCGGTCTTTACAAAGCCGCCCGCGGTGATGGGCCGGTGCTGGCTGTCGAACTCCGCCTTTTGCGGACCGGCGTTGGCCATACCGCTCTGCGATGGCTGCATCCCGCTCTGTTGTTCGGATGGTGGGCTCGCCTGCGCCCCGGCTGGACTGGAACCAATCAACGACCAGCCGACGAGCGCGGCCAGCAATCCGGAATTGTGCAGCAAGTGAGATTCCTCCAGAGCTTGCAGTGTAGCGCAGGCGGCGTGCCGGCGGCGTGCACCAGAGCCCCGTCAGCCGCCTTATCCGCAAGCGGATTCGCAGCCGCCCAGCGCGCCTTTGCCGTCAAGCTGCGATGCGATAGCCGTCCGGATCCTTGCCCCGCACCCGCCGCCACCAGACCTGGAAGCTGGGAATATTGATGGTCACAATGAAAAGTTTGCGCAGCTTGCCCTCCGGGCATTGCAACGGCCGCACCCCGTGCCATGAGTGGGGCGTGCGCTCAAACAGCAGGCTTCCATTCCCGACCGGATCGATCGTGGCGGCGGCCTTCAACTGGTCGAAGGTGGGCGCAGAATGGGTCTTGAAGCGCCGCTCGCTGTCGAGGATCAGAATCTGGCCTCCCCATTCCCGCTGCCAGTCCTCTTCGGTGTTGAAATAGAAGATGTGCGTCGCCAGCTTGCGCGCCGCGTCGCAGTGCGGCGAGACCGCGCAGCCCTTCCACGCGTAATACCATTCGAGCGTCGGAATGAAGGTCTTCGGCCCCAGCACACGGCGCAGAAAAGACTGATATACATCGCCTTGCAGCTCGGCGATGAATTCCTTCCAGGCCGTCGAGACTTCCACATGAGGCTGGTAGTGCAACAAGGCGCGGTCGTGCGGAGCCTGCCCGTAGGCGCGTTTTACGCCTACCATCGACCTGAAGGTCGACACGTCGGGCAGCGTCTCGCGCAGGGCGTTGAAGCCCTCCGCAGTCAACGTGTTCTGCACGTTGGTCCACGGATAGGGCTGTGTGGACTGAAAGTCCTTTTCTGCGATGGAATCGAGACAGGCGCGATTGAAATACTCCATAAGATCCTTTCCCCTCTTGCGGGCTATCGATTGAATGCCTGGCCTTGCATTTCGTCAAGTCGTAGTCCCGCCTAAACGGGCTTACGCAAAGGGCTAGGCGCAAGCCCCTCAGCGAAAAAAAGAACTGCGCTAGGCTCCATTCGCCCTTCGCAGGGTTGCGAGCAACTCGCTCATCCCTCTTGTCTCAATTCCATCACTCTTTGCTCATCGCGGCAAATCATTTTCCAAAGATTCTGGAATTGGCTCGCCGGGTGCGGGTATACTGAGCGCAAGGCGGCGCTTGATCGGCCGCGCCGGCCCCGAGTGAGGTGCATCTTCGGCAGGGACTCCGGTTCGCTGACGTTCGACGTTCCACCATCGCAGGTATCGCGGTGGCGCGCAGTGGCCCGTGTGCTCCGAAGTCCCATGGATGCCTTGGGTTGCGCTCTCCTTCCCGCCTTCTGTGCTCTCTGCGGCTCCCCTCTGCCGCGGCTTTCCTCCGTGCCAATTTGCGCTGTTTGCTGGACAGAGTTTCCCGTCCTGAGCGGCCCCTCGTGCGCTTGCTGCGGCGATGCCCTTGCCGCGCCGGCGCCGGCCTCGGGTCCCCCGGCGGGCGCAATGCCTGCTGCGCGCTGCCGGGTCTGCCGCCTTGCGCCGCCGCCCTTTGTGCGCGCGGTGGCCTTCGGGCTTTACCAGGGCCGCATGAAGGAGGCCATCCACGCGCTCAAGTACGACCGGCTTCAGCCGGCGGCCCGTGGCCTGGGCCAAATGCTGGCTGAAGCAATAGCCCAACTGGCGGCCGAGGCCCCGGCCGGGATGCTGGTGGTTCCCGTTCCGCTGCACCGCTCCAAGCACGCCGAACGCGGCTTCAATCAGGCTCGCTCACTGGCCGTCCACGCGCTTGATTCGCTGCGCAAGACGCACCCGGAGTGGCGGCTAACGCTGGCATCGAGCACGCTGATGCGCCTGCGCGCCACCGCGAGCCAGGCCGGCCTCACTCCCCGCCAGCGCCGGTTGAATGTGCGCGCCGCCTTCTCGGTCTCCGATCCAGCCGCTGTCCACTCCAACCACATTCTGCTCGTCGACGACATTCTTACCACCGGCGCAACCGCTCGCGCCGTCGCACTCGCGCTGCGCAAGGCCGGAGCGGCCTCCGTTTGGGTGGCCACGCTGGCCAGGGCGCGCCGCATCAGTGAATTCAGCCGCGGGGCTTTTGCGTCCTTCGAGGACGCAGAAGAGAACCCTGCATTTCCTATGATCCCGCCGGTTGCAACCGTGCAGCCGGCAAGCATTTATTCATCGCAGGACCAACCATCTTTTTGACGAGGGGAAAAGAGATGTCGCTGGGAAAAGCCATGATTCATGCCCGCAAGCAGAAGTCCATCGCCAAGGCAGCGGCGCTGGCCGGCGACCACGCCGCCGGACATTACGGCGCGCAGCCCGTCCACCTGTTGCAGATGCCCGTGCTGGTGCTCAACGCTTCCTATGAGCCCATCAACATCTGCGGCGCCCGCCGCGCGCTGGTGCTGGTGCTCAAGGGCATCGCGCGCACCGAGGAGGAGCACGGCCTGATGCTCCATGCCCAGCGCAGCCGCATCGCCATGCCCTCGGTCATCCGCCTCTTGGAGTACCGCCGCATCCCCTACCAGACCCGCGCCCTCTCGCGCAAGAACATCCTGCTCCGCGACCGCAACACCTGCCAGTACTGCGGCGAGACGATGCCCTCCGCCGACCTCACGCTGGACCACGTCGTGCCCCGCTCCCGCGGCGGCAACTCCACCTGGGAGAACCTTGTCGCCTGCTGCCACGACTGCAACCGCCACAAGGGCAACCGCATGTTGCACGAGATCGACGACATGATTCTGCTGCGCGAGCCTCGCCCCTTCTCGCTGCACACCAGCCGCCAGATCATGCGCATGTTGGGGCGGGCAGACGACCGGTGGCGCAAGTACCTATTTTATTGAGGGGGTTGGGAGTAGCGAATAGGGCGCCTAAGGCGTGTTGGAACGTTGATCAACCAGGAACTGCCGGTCTGCAAGTCATACATCCAGAACACGTTCCAGAGGCAATCCAAAGTCCCCCGGCCCTGATGCCAGCGCCACAACGCTGCTGACTCGCGCTTCTGCATGGGCTGCGGATTGCAGAATTCACACTTGACATTGGCAGAAAAGCCACTACCATTTGGTTGTGGATAGATTGGGTACAACATTTGCGGCTTTATCTGATCCGACGCGGC
>JBEKCX010000077.1:0-9901 GCA_050014655.1 Occallatibacter sp.
CGCGAGTTCGCCGTGACCCTCTCGGTGGCCATAGCCGTCTCGCTGATGGTGTCGCTCACCGCCACGCCCATGCTATGCGCCAGGTTTCTCAAGTCGCGCGACGAGAGCCGCCACGGCCGCATCTACGCGATGAGCGAGCGCGCCTTCCAGTGGCTTTACGGCGAATATGCCGCCGGGCTGCGCTGGGTGCTGCGCCACCAGTGGTTGATACTGTGTGTCGTCTTCGGCACCGTGGCCCTGAACATCTACCTTTTCATCATCGTGCCCAAGGGCTTTTTCCCGCAGCAGGACACAGGGCGCATGGGCGGCCGAACCCTGGCCGCGCAGGACATCAGCTTTGACGCCATGCGCGTCAAGCAGCGCCAACTGGCGCAGATGGTGCTCGACGACCCGGCCATCGGCTCGGTAACCGCCTTCGTGGGCGGCGGCGGACCCGGCGGCGGCAGTTCGAACGTGGGCAACATGTTCATCGCGGTCAAGCCGCTGAACCAGCGCCCGGACCGCGTCTCCGCCGATCAGGTGGTGAACCGCCTGCGCAAGAAGCTCACCAGCGTGCCCGGCGCCACTCTCTACCTCCAGGTTCAGCAGGAGTTCCAGATCGGCGGACGAGGCAGCGCCGCGCAGTACCAGTACACGCTCTCCGACGAGAATCTGAATGAGCTGAACACCTGGGCGCCGCTGCTGCAGGCGCGCATGAGAACCATGCCCGAACTGGCTGACGTCTCCAGCGACCAGCAGAACCAGGGCCTGGCCGCCAACTTGGTCATCGACCGCGACACCGCGTCGCGGCTGGGCATCACCGCCGCCGCCATCGACAGCGTGCTTTACGACGCCTTCGGCCAGCGCGAAGTCTCCACCATGTACACCGGACTCAACCAGTACTTCGTGGTGATGGAAGTGGACCCCCAATACCAGCTCAGCCCCGACTCGCTCAATGGAATCTTCCTCAAATCCTCGACCGGCGCGATGGTGCCGCTCTCGGCTATTGCCAGGTACGAGTCGCAGCGGACCTCGCTGGCGGTCAATCACCAGGGACAGTATCCGGCCATCACTCTCACCTTCAACCTGGCCCCCAACGTGGCTCTCGGTGACGCCGTCGCCGCGCTGGAGAAGGTTCAGGCCGAAATGAACATGCCCCCCTCCATCCATCCCACCTTCCAGGGAACCACGCAGGCCTACAAAGACTCGGTCCAGAATGAGCCCTATCTCATCCTCGCCGCGCTGGTCGCTGTCTACATCGTGCTCGGCATTCTCTATGAAAGCCTGATTCATCCGCTGACCATTCTCTCCACGCTTCCCCCGGCCGGCGTGGTCGCCATCCTCGCCCTGATGCTGACCGGAACCGACTTGAGCATCATCGCCCTCATCGGCATCATCCTGCTGATCGGCATCGTGAAGAAGAACGCCATTATGATGATCGACTTTGCCCTGCAGGCCGAGCGCGACCAGGGTCTGCCGCCGGTCGAAGCCATCTATCAGGCGTGTCTGCTGCGCTTTCGCCCCATCATGATGACTACCATGGCCGCGCTCTTTGGCGGCATGCCGCTGGCCATCGGAATGGGAGTCGGCTCGGAACTGCGCAAACCGCTGGGCATCGCCATTGTCGGCGGCCTGATCGTCTCCCAGATGCTTACGCTGTTCACCACCCCGGTCGTCTACCTGTTCTTTGACCGCCTGCAATGGCGCGTGATGAAGCTGCACAAGCTGGGAGCGGAGCTGGAAGCGGCGCCCGGAGACTGAAAGAAGCTGTCAGCTTTCAGGAAGCTTTGATCAAGTCCTCTCGGCAAGGTTCGCATTTCCTCAGGGGCTAAAGCCCCCGTTGATTTTTCGGCCCTTGCGGCACGACTGAAGTCGTGCCCTGACGCAACTGGGACTTGTTCAGAGGTTCCCTAGTACCGCGTCTTGATGATTTCGTGCTTTCCCAGGTCCCTCCGCCGCGGCGGACGAGGGATCTCGGGCGCCCGGCTGGATTGAGGTTGGAGGTTTCCCACCCTCTCGCCAGAAAATCAGCGGAAAGGGTGGGGCGCGGAGCTTCGGCTGGGCGCTAGGCTAACCCCTGATTCCGAACCCCTATTCCGTACTCCCTATTCCCTACTCCCTGCCCTCTTACTTCGCCTTCTCGTCCCAGTCGAAGCTGATGGCGGCAATCGTCTCGTTGAGCTTTTCAACAGCCGCCTTCTTCTGCTGCTCCAGGTCCGCGGTCTGCTTGCGCGTGGCCTGCAACAGGTCTTCGGCGCGGTTCAGCTCGTCAACGAAGCGCTTGGCGGCATCGTTGCCCTTGAGGGCGGTCAGGTTGTCGCGGTCGCGAGTCTCGTCCGCCGCCGCTGTCTCTTCAATCTTCTTGGATTCGTTGATGCGCCGATCCAGATCGGCCACTGCGGTCTGCGCGTCGATCACCGGCTTGAGCTTGTCGAGCGCATCGGGGACGCGCTTGACCAGGTCGAGCAGATAGACCGTCTCTTGGTCGTCTCCGTTCAGGTGAACCACTGTGTGCTCCGGGCCGCGCTCGCGCACCTCCAGCTTGGCCGTCGAGTGCGCCGCCACGGGCAGCTTGAAGCGATAAAGATCGGGCGCGGTCTCGTCCGCCTTCAGCCCCTCGTCGAGGGTCCAGCCGTTATCGCGGCGCGGGTGCTCCAGCAAAACCATGCGGTCCGCCTCGCCGTGGTTGACAGCCGAGTAGGTCACGGAAAGCACGTCCATGTGGGTTTCGATGACCACGCCCTTGGCGATCTTGACGTGGTGCAGGGTGCGCTGGTTGTCGCGATCCGTGACTTTCACGCGCACGGCCTGGTCGGCGGCGTAGGAGAGCAGGCGCTTTTCGCCGGGATGAATGGGATCGAGCAGGCCCTCGCCGGCGAACTCGCCGCTCTCGAAGATGGAGAAGCTGCCCGAGTCGAGAGTGAGCTTGGATTTGTTCTCCAGCCACACGGCGCGCAGCGGCGTGGGCTCCCGCTCGCTCCACAGCGTGACGTGCTCGGCGGGAAGCTCTTGCTGCAGGATAGGCACCATCGCTGACTCGTTCTTGTGGATGGTGACTGGCTGGGTGAGCGCGTACTCGAAGAAGTCGTCGAAGGCGTTGGTGGAGACGTCGCCGGCCTGGAGGGCGTCGGAGGGACGGTAGAGGCCGCCGCCCATGCTGCCGCCCGAGCCTGCGCCGTAGCCGGAGCCCATCCCAACGCCAGAGCCGTTGCCGCTCGAAGCCAAAGCCACATTCGCGGCGTTCGCCCTTGCGCTACGTGCGTAGACCGCCCCAGGAGCCATCTTGACCAACTCGCCGGCGTCGCGGCCGGTGAGCCGGGCCGGCGCGTTGAGTTGGTTATTCGCCATCCCTGCCGATTCCACCGCCCCCATATCTTGCTTGAACTCCGCCGCCTCATGGGTCTGCGGCGTCAACTGCGCCTCGGTGGAGATGGGAATCTCAGGCCGCCGGGTATAGAGCGGCTGCGAGAGCGGCTGGATGAAGCTCTGCGGCGCGCCCGCCACAAGCGACAGTTGCACATTGTCCCAGTCCGCGCCCACGGTGTTATCGACCACCGCCCAGCCCTGGACGATGGCGCTGCCGTTGGGTACGCGCGGGAAGACCATCCGGTAGGTGGACTTCCAGACCGGAACCTCGCTGATGTAGCTTACCCGCAGCTCGCGCTGCCCTTGCCCGAGAGCGTCGAGGGTGAGGTGGCGCAGGCCGGTAGAGTGGGTGGAGCTGAGCAGCTCAAGATAGCGGTCGAGCTGGCCCTGGAGATTGGCGTCGAGCGGGCGGACGCTCAGCGCCGGCGTCAGCTCGATCACCCGCGCCGCGCCCGAGCTGGCGACCACCGTCAGATAGTACTTGTCCACCGTATCGCCGCCCGTGCCGGACTTTTCCGTGCGCGACTCGATGGAGAGCAGACGGCCGGTGATGGGGCCGCCGGGCGCGCCCAGCACCTCGACCCGCTGCCCGCGCAGCGCCTGGAAGAGATCGGTGGAAGTGGGATCGTCGCTCATGCCCAGCGAGAGGGATTTGAGCTGCTCGGCCAGCGGCGTGGTGGAGTTGTAATTGACCCCGGCGATCCGCCCGCCGCCCTCGTCGAGCACGGTGAGCGACTGCAAAACGTCGTTCAACTGCGGCGAGGTAAAGTCAATGGCCACGCGCTGGTTGCCGCTCACCGTCCCCGCGTGCTCAAAGTAGCCCACGCCGTTCTTGTAGAGGACGACCTTGCGGACGGGCAGGTCCTTGATGGTGGATGGCAGGGCCGGCGCCGCCGCTGCCGCCCCGGCAGCCTGCCCGGGCGCTTTGGTTTTGGCTGTGGGCCCGGCCGCGGGTTGCGCGGCGAGGGTCAGCGTGAAGGCGGCAAAAGAGAATCCGGCAAGAATCCGGCGCATGAAACCTCCTTGGACCGGCAAATGGGAATGCTATTGTCTTTGACCCCGGCAAAAGGAAAATGGTTCCCAGCTTGCATTCGCTTTCTTGCTTCTTGTATTGCCATTATTCTTCTTCACCGCCCGCCAGAAGCGCGTTCGCCGATCCTGTGGTCGCACCGGGGCAAGCGCATCTTAATCTCCTCGATCACTATCCATGATCGGCCTTTTAACAAGGGCACGAATTGGGTGGGGCCGCCACGGAATCACTAGATAATAATGGCTTTAGCGCATGCCAACCTCTCCATGTCCTCTTTGCCGATTGCCGGCCAATGCTGTATGTAGGGGCTAACCGGCGTTTCTCACAAGGCGCGCCAACGAGTTTGTAGGGCCGGCCTACTGGCTGGGTCGCCGCGCCAACCGTGGGTCTCCCGACCCACGCCGGACACCGTTTGCTCCGTCACGGTGTGCGCAAGCGGCATAGATGAACGAGGCGTTGCTCAGGCGGCGAGGACGCCGCCAGTACAGCCGACCAGGAGGTCAGCGCTACAGAGCGTCGATCTGGGGGTGAGAAATGCAGCCTAAGGCCCACCGTGCTTCCTTCGCCCATGTGCGGCCCCCTGCGGCAGGCTCAGGGCAGGCTTTGCAGTCGTACCCCGTTACAAAGCGCATGAATTCAATATCTTGCGCGGTGTTTTTCTCTTCCCTTACAGGAGCAGATTCATATGCGTTTGCCCTGGAACGCCGCCACAGTTGGCGCGTAGCGTTAACAAATTGCGAGTATCATGGCATCGGCGTTAGGCTACGGTGTCCCTGCGGCCGAATCGGGCGCGGGCGGTCGCTTGCGCATCGCAGGCGGAATCTCAACCAGGATCGAACCAAACATGAATTCACCTGAAAGCAGTCCACTCATTCTCAATCTGGATAGCCCCCAGGCGACACTCGAGCGGGTGGGCGGCAAAGGAGCGTCTCTTGCGCGCATGGCGGCGGCTGGCCTGCCCGTGCCGCCCGGATTCCACATCACCACTGAGGCCTATCGCCGCTTTGTGGACGAGAACCATCTTGGAGAAAGAATTCAGTCCGCCGGGGCACAGGCGCAGGCCAGCGACCCCGCTACGCTCGATCAAGCTTCAGAGCAGATTCAATCGCTCTTCGGGCAAGGCGCGATCCCCGGCGACATCGCCGAAGCGATACGGCGCTGGTATGGCGAACTGGGCGCCGATACTCCCGTCGCGGTGCGTTCCTCGGCCACGGCGGAGGATTTGCCGGGTCTGTCATTCGCGGGCCAACTGGAAACCTACCTGAATGTGCATGGCAACGACGAAGTGCTCGATGCGGTCAAACGCTGCTGGGCGTCGCTGTGGACAGGGCGCGCCATCGGCTACCGTCAGCGGCAGGGGATTCGGCCCGAAGACTTGAGCATGGCCGTCGTCGTGCAGCAGTTGGTTTCAGCCGACGCCGCGGGCGTGCTTTTCACTGCCAATCCGGTCACCAGCGCGCGCGACGAACTGATGATCAACGCGGCATGGGGCCTGGGCGAGGCCATCGTCAGCGGCCGCGTCACACCGGACACGATCGTCGTCAACAAGCAGACGGGCGCGATTGCGTCTCGGGAAATCGCCGGCAAGGACGTGATGACGGTGCGCTTGAAGTCGGGCACGCGCGAAGAAGCGGTCCCTGCCCAGAAACGCAAGCAAGCCGCGCTGACGCCGCCGCAAGCCGCGGAATTGGCGCGCCTGGGCATGGAGATTGAGCGGCTTTACGGCCAGCCGATGGACATCGAATGGGCCATCTGCGATGGGCGGATCTTCATTTTGCAGGCGCGGCCCGTAACCGCTCTGCCCGAGTGGCGCGCGGCGCTCGATTGGACGGTCCCGCGAGCGGGAGCGAGATACTTTCGGCAAAGCGTGGCCGAATTGCTCCCTGAGCCGCTCTCGCCGTTGTTCGCGACGCTGGCCTTGCCGCTGTGGAACGAAGCGACAGAGAAAATGATGGCGCAGTTGATGGATCCCCGGCGCTTCTCGTTTCCGCTGCTGACCATCCACGGCTATGTATATTACGAACTCGCGTTGACTCCGTGGCAATTTGCGCGGTTCTTCTTCACCATGATGGTCCGCTGGCGCAGGATGACCGGGATGCTGAGCGGGGCGCGAACGCAGTGGGCCGATGAAGCGCGCCCGCGCTATGCGCAAGTCAGCGCGGAATGGACCGCGCGCGACCTGGCCGCGATGCCCGCGCTGGAATTGCTCGCCGGTGTGCACTGCATCGTGGAAGCCGCGGCCCAACACTATTTGAGCGTTCAACTCGTCTTCGGCACTGTGAATCTCAGCGAAGCCGCTTTTACCAACGCGTATGACCGCCTCATCAAGCGCAAGAGCGACCCGCCCGCGCTCACGTTCCTGTTGGGTTTCGATAGCGAGCCGATTCTGGCCGAGAAATCCCTCTACGATCTGGCCATGTGGGTGCGCGGCCAGGGCGAGCTCGCCGAATATCTTGCCCGGACCAGCGGCAAGGAGATTTGGGCGACCTGCGAAGCGCAATCTGCGCCCATAGCCGGCGCGGAAAGCTGGCGCGAATTCTGCGCGCGCCTGGCGGAGCATCTGAATCGTTTCGGCCATGCCGTCTACGACTTGGACTTCGCCAAGAGCCTTCCCGCCGAGGCCCCGGCGTCCCTGCTCGATACGCTCAAGTACTTTGTTGCGGGCCAAGGCCGCAGCCCGTACGAGCGGCAGGCGGCGGCAGTGGCGGCGCGGGAAGAGGCTGCCGCATGGTTGCTCGCGCGCCTGCGCGGGCCGCGCCTGCGTTTGTTCAGAAGCGCGCTGGGCTGGGCGCAACGCTCGGCGCCGCTGCGCGAGGACTCGCTGGCCGACGTCGGCCTGGGATGGCCGGTACTGCGCCGCATCTTGCGCGAAGCCGGCCGCCGCATGGTTGCCGCGGGCGCAATTGCCGACCGCGACGAGGTGTTTTGGCTACAGTGGGAAGAGCTGGAGGAGGCGGCGCGCCTGCTTGATGCCGGTCAACCCCTGGAGGATTATCGTCGCTCGATAGCGGAGCGGCGCGAGACCTGGCAGCGGGACCGTGGTGTCACGCCGCCTGTCGCGCTGCCTTTGAAGGGCGGCGCCCGGGTGCTGGGCATTGACTTCAGCAGTTGGATGCCCGCGCGCAGCAGCCAGGCGGCAAGCGGCGCCATCAAGGGAATTGGCGCCAGCCCGGGAAAAGTGACCGGCCCGGCCTGCGTGATTCACGGTCCCGAAGAGTTCGACCAAATGAAGCCAGGCGATATTCTCGTCGCCAAGATCACCACGCCGGCCTGGACGCCGCTCTTCGCTCTGGCGTCGGGCATCGTGACGGATGTCGGCGGCCCATTGAGTCACAGCTCCATTGTGGCCCGGGAGTACGGCGTGCCCGCCGTGCTCGGAACCGGCGTTGCGACCAGCCGCATTCACAGCGGGCAGCAGATCACCGTCGACGGCAACGCCGGTGTGGTGACGATCGGCGGATGATATCGGGCGGATCTGTGGAGCCCCTGAACAAGTCCACATCGTCTCAGGGCGCGGCCTCAAAGCCCGCCCTGAGCCTGCCGATGGGTGCCGTAAGTTCCGTAGAACCAACGCGGGCCACCAAAGCGCCGCCCGGCCGCTTGGCTACTTCTGCTTCCCCGAGGGGTGATGAAGATAGCTGAACGGAACTCCGAACTGAAACCACAGTCCATTGCCGCGCGGCTTGTTCTCCACCAGCATATCGTGATCCCACTTCATTACCAGTGCGCCGTGCTGGCCCCAGCGCAGCGTCACCTGCGGGCCCAGATCGAGAACCCGGCCCTTATTGCCGATGTTCAATGTCCCATCCGCATTCGGGGGTGAATAAACCGCTCCATTGAGCGAGTCCTTGGTGATCTGCTGGTAGAAGTAGCCGGTCAGGCCCACGCTCGCTTTGCCCTTCGCGAACTCCTGCTGCGCGTCGTACTGCCAGAAGAACTCGTTGCCGCTGTGATAATGGGTCGCGTGGTCAACGTCGTTGATGACATAGTCGAATCGCGACATGATGTCCTGCGCGCCCTTGTGCGGGGTCAGCGTAAATGCGGCGGCAGGCGTAAGGGCGACGTTGTGCTGTCCGATGTTCACTGGCGCACCCTTTTGGTAGCCGGTCCCCAGGCTCTGGACTTGCAGTTCGTAATACCAGTGCGCGATGCCCTTGTGGTTGAAGAACGTCAACGGAACCAGATTGAGATTGGTGAGATCGTCCTTGGTGTTCTGCACCCCCTCAACGCTCACCTGCTCGTATACGTTGGGAATGGCCAAGTAACTTCCAAACTCGCCGATGGGAAGCCGGACGCCCCAGTTGTGAGAGAACTTCCCGGCAACCGCAAAGACGCGCAGCTTGAACTCCGGAACCTCGCTGCGGCCCTTGCCGTCGTCCAGTTCGTTGGCAAAATAGAAGCAGGTGTACTCGTAAAACATGGTCTCGCCGGCGTGCGGCACGCCGGCCGCCGTGGCGTAGGATTCGGCGCCCACCGGCCACACGCTTCCGCCGTTTTCGGTTGCGCCCGCCACTCCCCACGCCGACGCCAGTAGTACCGCAAGGAACAGCAGACGCCGCGGGCTGACCGGGCGAGATTTTTCTCGAATTGCGTGGCTCTGGAACACAGATGAATCCTTCCTGCGCACGATGGCGCTGCCCGACGGCTGAGATGAAATTACGATCGCTGTAGCGTTGCGGTCTCCCGCTTCGGGCAGGCCCGCTCGCAGGTACTCCGCGCCGCCGCGCTGCATCCTGTCCGTCTCTCGGCGGAAGCAGGCGGAACGGGGTCAAGGCCCCTCTCGGCCGCGGCCGGCCGGAGGAGCCAAAACTCCGATTCCATGCACGATTCCATGCACGGATCAGCGAAAATCATTGGTTGATTGCTTGAGCCATTGTACAGGAAGCCATTGGCCGGGCGCCGGCAACGTCGGTGAAAGGGGGCTCCATGGTACGGGGAGTATTGTGCATGGCCGCCCCACTTTCTCTCCCATGGCAGAGGCAATCGGCAAAGGCGCCGGACAAAACGGTAGTGGCGTAGCTTCCGGTCTGTCTGCGATACGGGAGCAATGTGTGCTTTGGCCACGAGGCGGCCATCGGATGCGAGCTTGCCGCCAGCCGTGAGCAAGAGGCCGTCCTAGCTTGCATTTCTCACGGCCAGATCGACGCTCTGTAGCGCCGACCTCCTGGTCGGCTGTACTGGCGGCGTCCTCGCCGCCAGAGCAAAGCCTCGTTCACCTATTCCGTTTGCACATACCACGACGGAGCAAATGGTGTCCGGCGTGGGTCGGGAGACCCACGGCCGCCGCGGCGACCCGGCCGGGAGGCTGCTACAAATTCGTTGACGCACCTCAGGAGAAATGCGTCCTAGCCGCGCTGCGCATCGAGAGCGTTATTCACCCTGCCCTGAAAGCCGTTGGGGGCATGAATCCACTGACCAGCGCCGATGAAAACGCCGCCGTTGAAACCAACCCGCTTCCTGCTCTGCCGAATTACTGGCCCTCATCCGCGACCGCGGCGGGTAAAGCGGCTACGCGGTGATTGAGGT
>JBEKCX010000078.1:0-14397 GCA_050014655.1 Occallatibacter sp.
CGCAATCACGAACCCGAGATCCTCAAGCAGACCTGGAAGTTCGTTCAGGTGAACGGGTACCTCAACTACCGGCTGACCGGACGGCTGGCCATGGACCCGGCGCACGCCGTTCTGCTGCAGATGCGCAACTACGCCAAGGGAGAGTGGTCCCAGGCGCTTTGCTCCGCCTGCGGTGTGGACCCGGAGCAGTTTCCCGAAGTCGTTGAAGGCAGCGACGTTCAGGGCGAGGTCAGCGCCGCAGCCGCCGAGGCAACCGGCCTCAGGGCCGGCACTCCGGTGATGGCGGGAAACGTCGACAGCCCCGCCGCGGCGCTCGAAGCCGGTGTGGCCGAGCCCGGCATCGCCGTCGAAATGACGGGAACCTCGACCGTCGTAATCATCCCCAACGACCGCGGCTTGACGGAGCCGGCGCTGATTGCCATGCCCCACGCCCTGCCGGGAATTCACCTTTTGCTCGGCGCCATGGTCTCTTCGGGCGGTTGCCTGCGCTGGTTCCAGGATCAGTTTGGGCAGCCGGGGAACCAGGGCGCCGAGAGCAGCGCCGATGCATACGATCTGATCACGCGGCAGGCAGCCGCCGTCGAGCCGGGCAGCGGCGGGGTCGTCTTTCTTCCATACATGATGGGGGAGCGGTCGCCCATCTGGCATACCAATGCCCGCGGGGTCTTCTTCGGCCTCTCGCTGGCCACCCCCAAGGCGGCAATGGTGCGCGCTATTCTGGAGGGCGCGGCCTTTGCCCTGCGCCACAACGTGGAGACGGCGGTGCGCGCCGGAGCCGAAGTCCGCGAGATGAGAAGCGTGGGCGGCTGCAGCCGCAACGATCTGTGGAATCAGATCAAGGCCGACGTGCTGGGGATGCCGGTGCTGCTGCCGCGCGCTTCGGTCGGCTCTCCCTACGGCGCCGCAATAATCGCGGGCATGGGGGCGGGAGTCTTTCCCAACGTGCGCAAATCGCTATCGGAGATGGTGCATCTCGACCGGCGCTTCGAGCCCGACCAAGCCAATCACGAAAGGTACACGCAGGTTTACCGCGTCTATCGCGACATCTACGAGCACCTGAAGACCGACTTCGATCAACTGGCCAGCATCACGCCATGAACCTTCTGGAATAGCTGGACGGTGCGCTCGATCTCGGCCGCTGTCTTCTCCGCCGGCCACTGGAGAACCGGGGCCACAATGGCAGCCAGTTCCTCCAGCAAGGGCCGGTTCACCTCGCCCAATATGCCCATCAATGTTCGCCTCATGATCAGGTCGGAGAGGTGGACGACGCGCTCGTTGAGCGCAATGTACTCGATCTCGCGGCGGGAGTAGCCGGGGTGGCGGGCGAGCGGCGCATCCGGGCCGGCCTGCAAGTAAGCGGCCACCTTATCCGCGCCCGTGCCGTAGCGCTCCTGCAAAGCCAACAGCCGCTCCTGGGGCAGTCCGGTGCCCTCCGGCAGCCGGGGATAGCCCTTGCCGCCCCCGATAGGACGATCGGCCGAGCTGCGCACTCGCGACCGGCCCAGCACGCGCAGAATCTCGTCCGCCACCTGCTCGGAAAGCGCGCGGAAGGTGGTCCATTTTCCGCCCACCAGCGAGTAGACGGGGAAGTCGATTCCGTTGCCCGCTGGCAGCACCGGAAAGCTGTGGTCGCGGCTGATCTGGCCCGGCGTCAGGGCATTGCTGCGCGGCAGAGGGCGCACGCCGCAGAAGCGGAAGACCACATGCGAACGGTCCACGCGGATCGATGGGAAGGCCAGGCGCAGAGACTCGAGAAGGTAGTCCACTTCGCCCTCGTCGCAGGCAGCATCGGGATCGTCGGTGGGAATATCCGTGGCGCCGGCGATAACCTTGCCATCGACCACGTAGAAGATGCAGATGCGGGCGTCGCGGTTGACGAAGTAGATCATGTCGTCCCCGGTCGCAGCCGCCAGTTCAGGGTGGTCGAGCACGATGTGGGAGCCCTTGGTTCCGCCGATGAACCCGCTCGCGCGCCCGATATCGCGGTTGGTAAAGTCGATCCACGCCCCGGTGGCATTGACGACCACCTTGGGTCTCACTTCGCAGCTCTCGCCGGAGACCTCGTCGCGCAGCGTCACGGCGCCGCCCGCCGCGCTCTCCGCCCGGACGTAATTCAATGCGTGCGCCCTGGAGCACTCCGCCTCGGCGTCTTCAACCAGCTCCAGGCACAGCCGCTCCGGATAGGTGATCTTGGCATCGTAATAGGTTCCGGTGCAGATCACCTCGGGATTCAAAGCGGGCCGCAGCGCGAGCGCCGCGCGCCTGGAGCGGAACCGGTGGCGCGGCATGGGAGACGTGCGGCCGGCCAGAAAGTCGTACATCGTCAGCCCGGTCTTGATCAGGAGCGCTCCGCGATTGGCCGGCTTGGTGGGCCATCCCAAGACATTCCGGATGGCGGGAACCATCCCCGACGCCCAATTGAAGATGGGAATCGTGGTGGGCAGCGGCTTGACGTAGTGGGGCGCGTTTCTGAGCAGCCTGTTCCGTTCCCGCAGCGACTCGCGCACCAGGCGGAACTCCGCGTTCTCCAAGTAGCGGAGGCCGCCGTGAATGATGCGCGTCATGCCGGAACTGGCTCCGGCGCAGAAATCGGTCTTCTCGACCAGCAGTACGTCGATTCCCTGCAGCGCCAATTCGTCGAACAAACCGATTCCGTTGATGCCGCCGCCGATGATCAGAACGGAAACATCGGGGTGATTGCGTAGCGCAGCAAATTCTTCTCGCGTCAATTCCGGTCGCATCCTTGCTCTTGGTTTTCTAAAACTCTATCACGCGACTCCATTTGTTGTCCGTGCCGTTCCCCGGTCAGTCGCCCTCCTGCGCCGTGGGCAACGCCTGTACCTTGCTGTGCTTGACGGAGTAGAAGAAGTAGATCAGCAACCCAAAGAGCAGCCAGCCGATCATCACCATCCAGGTGATGCGCGGCAGGCGGGACATAAGGTACAGGGCCGAGACAATGCCCAGAATGGGCACCAGCGGCACCAGCGGCGTCTTGAAGGGCCGATGCATGTCGGGATGGCGCACGCGCAGAACCCATACTCCGGCGCAGACGATGGTGAAGGCCAGCAGGGTGCCGATGTTCACCAGCTTGGAGAGCTGGTCGATGGGCAGGAAGGCTGGCATGACAGCCACCACTGCGCCCACCGTTATGCTGGAAATCCACGGCGTGCGGAACCTGGGATGAATGGCCGAGGCCCACTTGGGCAGCAGGCCGTCCTTGGACATGGAGAAGAAGACGCGCGACTGGCCCAGAAGCATGACCAGCATCACGGTTCCCAGCCCGAAGACCGCGCCCACATTAACCAGAAACTCTCCCCATCCAATGCCGGTTACCTTGATGCCGAGCGCCACTGGGGCTTCAACATTGAGCTGCTTATAGTTCACCAAGCCGGTAAGGATGGTGGAAACCAGAATGTACAAGATGGTACAAACCACCAGCGATCCAAGAATTCCAATGGGCATATCCTTCTGCGGGTTCTTGGCCTCCTGGGCGGCCGTGGAAACGGCGTCGAAGCCGATGTAGGCAAAGAAGATCGACGACGCTCCGGTAGCAACCCCGAGATACCCAAAGTTGCCGTGCCCATCGGAGGGCGGAAAGAAGGGGTGCCAGTTGTGAAAGGCCAGCGCGGGGTGGTGGATGAGAAAATAGCCTCCCAGCACAATAAAGAGGCCGACTATTCCCAGCTTCACCACCACGATGGCGGAGTTCAGATTGGCCGACTCCTTGATGCCAATGACCAGCACGGTGGTGATTACCACAATGGCCAGCAAGGCTACCAGGTTGAAGAGTCCAGTTGCGTGCGGCAACGACGTTGCGTCAACTCCTGCCGGCAACGAGGACAGGTGCAACCACTGCCTTTGATAAAAGACTAAAGCTGTCCCTGGCGTGGCGGTCAGTTGCGGCGGTAGATAGATGCCCATCTGCGCCAAGAGGCTGTTGAAGTAACCCGACCAGCCGGAGGCCACGGTGGCCGCGCCAAAGCCGTACTCCAGCCCCAGGTCCCAGCCGATGATCCAGGCCACAAACTCGCCCAGCGTGGCGTAGCCGTAGGTGTACGCCGAGCCGGCAATGGGAATGATGGAGGCAAACTCCGCGTAGCACAGGCCGGCAAAGGCGCAGACGATGCCGGCCAGCACAAAGCTCAGCGATACAGCCGGGCCCGCGGATGTGGCCGCCGCCTGGCCGGTAAGCACAAAGATGCCTGCGCCGATGATGGCGCCGATGCCCAGAGTGACGAGGTTCAGCGGGCCCAGCGAACGCTTGAGCGTGTGCGCGCCTTCTTCGACCGCCTCATCTTTGAGCATCGACATGGGTTTGATACGGAGCAGCCTGGGCATGAATGAGGGACTTTCCTTTCAGGGGTTGAGATCGGTTTGAGTTCAGCTTGCCTTGAGTCCGGCTCTTTGATTTCCGGACCGCCGCGACCAGAAGAGATAAACCGGAATGCCGAGCAGAACCAGCGCCAGTCCCGGCCACGTGTACTGCGGCTTGTATCGCAATAATACGATACAGATCCAGGCGGCCAATGCGATATAGAGCGCCGGCAGCGCGGGATAGCCCAGCGCCTTGTAGGGCCGCGGCGCGTCCGGCCGCTGGAAACGCAGCACGAAGAGGCCGGCGATGGTGAGGATGTAAAAGACCAGCACGGCGAAGATGATGTAGTCGAGCAATTGACTGTAAGAGCCGGAGACGCAAAGCACGATGGTCCACGCCGCCTGCACCAGCAAACCCGCCACGGGCGTCTTGTAGCGCGGATGTAGCTTGCCGACGGAGGAGAAGAAGAGCCCGTCGCGGCTCATGGCGTAGTAGACGCGCGCCCCGGCCAGCGTCATTCCATTGGCGCAGCCGAAGGTGGAGATGAGGATGGCCGCGGCCATCAGGCGAGCGCCGCCGGAGTGAAAGATCTGCTCCAGCGTCGCCGTGGCCACGCGGTCCTCGGCGGCGAACTGCACACCGCGCGCCATCACTGTGGCACCGTTCGGGTCGCCATGCAGGGGCAGCACCAGAATGTAGGCCAGCGACGCCAGCAAGTAAACCGTGAGCACGAACCCCGTGCCCAGAACGAGCGAGAGCGGGATATTGCGCCTGGGGTTCTTCACTTCGCCGGCGGTGAAGGTGATGTTGTTCCATGCGTCGGCCGAGAACAGCGACCCCACCTGGACGACGGCCAGAATCACCAGCAGATTCACGAGCACCGTGGGACCGCCCACGCCCACCTGCACGGGATGCAGCGAAGTCCATCCGGCATTCTTCCAGAACTGGCTCCATCCCGGGCCGAAGTTGGCCGCCCAGGCCGCGGCGCTGCGGCCCACGGTGAAGGCAAGCAGAATCAGGCCGGCGAGCGAGAGCGCCTTGGCGGTGGTGAAGACGTTCTGGATCAGCGCGCCCAGCTTGACGCCGAAGATATTCACCACGGCCAGAAAGACGACGATGAGGATGCCGGTGAGGTTGGCCGTGCTGACGCCGATCTCCATATTGCCCAGCACCATGGGCCCCAGCTTGAGCGCCGGAACGTGGGCGATGTGCCAGAGCCAGTGGGTGGTGGAAACGGCCGGAAAGAAGACGCCGAGAAACTTGCCAAAGGCCACGCAAACAGCGGCGATGGTGCCCGTCTGGATGACCAGAAAGAGCGTCCAGCCGTAGAGAAATCCCCACAGCGGCCCCAGCGACTCGCGCAGGTAAACGTACTGGCCGCCGGCTTTGGGCATCATGGCCGCCAGTTCGCCGTAGCTCAGCGCGGCGGTCATGGTGAGGATGGCCGTGACCACCCACGCGCCCAGGTAGAGCGCCGGGGAGTTGGTGCCGCGGGCGATGTCGGCATCGACGATGAAGATGCCGGAGCCGACCATGGAGCCGATCACCAGCGCGGTCGAGCTGAACAGGCCAAGGCTCTGCGCCAGCCGCGGAGCGCTGGGTGAGACGTCCGGCTTGGAAGTGGGGGTGGGTTCTTGGGTCGTCACTTAAGAAAGTTCTAACGGATTTGGGCGCAATTGTCTCTCATTTTCTCGAAAGTGTCCGATTACGGGACACTCTTGCGATGCACCGGGCGTCCGGCCTGGCCGGCCGCGCACCATTCAAGACCCCACTGCTGCATCACTACGCCAAGCGCAAGAACCACTCCGGTTGGCGATTTCAGCGCGCCGGGCGTCCAATCCATTTGTCGACCACTGGAGGCGAGTACCTGGCGAGCCGGTCGAGCAGGCGGGCGGGATCGTCGTCCGATAGCAGCAGGCCGCGATTCACATCTTTAAGAAAGCCCTCGGAGACGGCTCTGTCGGCGAATTCGAGAAAGGAATCGTAGTATCCGCTTACATTGAGCAAGCCGCAAGCCTTGCGCTGGATGCCAAGCTGAGTCCAGGTCAGCGCCTCGCAGAGTTCGTCCCAGGTGCCATAGCCGCCGGGCAGCGCCAAAAAGGCATCGGAGAGGTCCGCCATCAGGGACTTGCGCTCGTGCATGGAGCTGACGACGCGCAGTTCCGTCAATCCGCCGTGCGCCAGCTCCTTGTCGACGAGAGCTTGCGGAATCACGCCGATGACGCTTCCTCCGCCGCCGAGACAGGCGTCCGCCAGGGCGCCCATCAGGCCGACATTGGTGCCACCATAAACAAGCTCGATGCCGCGCCGGCAAAGCAGCCGCCCGACGGCTTCAGCGGCCTCCCGATAGGCCGGCCGGGAGCCGAAACTCGAGCCGCAAAAAACGCAGATTCGCTGGAGCACTCCCAGATTGTAGCGGGCGCCTTGACCCTGCGCAAAAAAGCGCCGGCGACGGCCCGGCCGCTTCTTGCGTCCGCTGCACCGCTGAGCCGGAATCGCGCATCTCAAGCAGAGAGGATCGCCAACTTGTCTTCTCCGGAGCCAACATGACCACTCTCTCTCCAGCAGAAATCGCTTCCCGCTTGACCGCACACCGCGATTGGTGGATCGAGCATGGTGAACTGGTGCGAACCTTCCAGTTCAAGACCTTCCCCGACGCCATGACCTTTGTCAACAAGGTAGCCGGCTTGGCCGAGGAGGCCGGCCATCATCCGGATATCGACATCCGCTACAACCGGGTCCGGCTGGCCCTGGTCTCCCACGACGCAGGCGGCCTGACCGGCAAAGACTTCGACCTGGCCGCCGGGGCAGACCGGCTATAGCGAGACCAGAGTGACTGTATCCCGAAACCGCAGCCCTCAAGTCGACGCGACCAACTAGGAGCGGCGACCCGGCACTGAACTTGCCAGGGCACACCAACTCTGGTTTCGCTCTGGCCTGACGGCGCGGCAGCTTGACCGCCCTCGGGCAATCAGGCTTCGTCCGCCGGGTCGTCCCCAGGGCTCCCAAAATGTGAATCTGGGGGCCTTTCCCCGGCCCGATGGAGCTCTGTGAGGGCTTTTCGGTACCACCAGGCCGCCGCCAGTCCCCCGGCAAGCACCGATGCGGCGGCGACGATCCCCAGCTTGAGCCAGCCAGGCGACGCAGAGCCAGCCGTTTGCGAAGTGGAAGAAGTTGAAGATTCCAAAGAGCTTGTCATGTTTCTGATGGGCCTTATCCGCGACCGCCGCTGCAATGTACGCCAAAGGGAAGCTGGGTTTTAGATGCTCCGCACTCGCAAAACGATAGGTTGTCGGACCCGAAGAAATAATTTCGATTTTTGTATTTGCTTTCTACCGAATCTATGCTATGGTGTATATATTCCAGTGAAGGAGCCGGTAGAGCTTACTGCTTCGGAGCTGGAAGCAAGTTGCGTCACTGGCCTCCCGGCACGAACAGCTCGAGCGTTCGTGCCGTCTTTTTTTGCCAGAGCAACGCCATGATATTGAAGAATAAGAACATATGGTCTGGAAATCTTCGTGCGCATCCCGTAGAATGGCGCAGGTTCCCTGAATGACACACATCGAGAGGTGAAAGATGGTCAGCGGTATGCCTGCTATCGGAGTGCGTTTTGATGTTGGCAAGCTCGATTCCGCCTGTTATGGGATTGCGGCTTGGAAGGTATTCTGGCGCGCATTGCCGGCCGGAGATTTGAAGCGCTCTCTCCTGTTCGAGGGGGATACCGCAGCCACATGCGCCGGCCGTGAAAGCGTCTACTGCATTGCGCTGCAGAACAGCGACACGGCCGTTCTCAATAAAGTTCGGGCGGCTCTGAGCGAAAGCGCGGCATTCAAGAACGTATGCGGCGCGCCGTTGTTCGTGGACGGTAGGGCATGCACCTCCGAGCCATTGGTGGAGGCCGGCAAGATCGACGATTCCGGCTCTCTGGTCGGTGGAGCATCGAACTCCAAGCCGGCGTTCGACACAGTTGAAGCGGAGCGCGAGCGTCAGAGGGAGAGGCAGACGCAAGCTCCAGCGAGGACAGTGGCCTCTGAGCGAACGCGCAATCTGCCGCCTATAGCCAACTTCAGCGAGCTGAGGGATTTCATCGGCAAGACCTTCACACTGAGCGGCGCCGGCTTCGACTCCGGGTACTGGATCACCCCGGAGGAACTCTGCGATGTGGTTGAGCGCTACGCCGATCTGGTGAAGATCCAATACGTGGACAAATTGGTGCGCCCGTTTTCGAAGAATCTGTGCTGTGTTCGCCTCTTCCCGCAGAACGCCTCGGCGCCAACCTCGGTGACGGCGGAGGAACTCAAGCAGCAGGAATATGTCGAGTTTACCGGATTGTTTCCTTTTCTCTCGGAGCAGGATGCGGCCGCCTTTGCCGGGAAGCGCGCGCAAACCGAGCAGGATGCGCAGGCGTTCCGCGCGGTTGCGGGAATCCAAGGAAAGTATCAGATGAACCTCGGGAAAGGATCGGAACCGCCATCTTTCAATTCCTATTCGGTGCTTCCCCCGGCCCTTCTATGGAAGCTGCTGTGGATGCGCCGCGAAGGATTTGCCGAGGAAATGAGGCGCCAGGAGGAGGCGGATCGCGAGTTGAAAAAAAAGCAGGAGGAGGCGGATCGCGAGCTGAAAAGGAAGCAGGAAGCGGCGCGGCAGAAGGCGGAACAGTACAAAGCGGAGAATGCGAGAAGACGGACGGTGATGCAAGAACGAACCGCCCGGAAGGAGTGTCCGCTCTGCGGCAAGGCATTGGGTCTTTGGGATCGGCTCAAGAAACGTGGACAGCACAGCGGGTGCCGCGCATTTCGCGAGTAGTTCTGAACTGCCCCGGCTATCAATTTCTGCTCGCTCCAGTCTAAAATGAAGCCAAGAGGTTTCCATGATGAAGGAATGGATGAAGCGCCGCTGGGTTCTGGGTTTCGCCGCCGTCGTGCTCACCGCGGCCAGCTATGCGCAATGGTCCAACCCGGCCGACGATGTTCCCGCCTATCACCCCTCCGCACCGCTGAAGGTGAGCGCCCTGCCGCCCATCCTGACCGAGAAACAGTTCACCAAAGAGCACTTCCAGTACCCCTGGCAGATCCACGTCTACCAGCAGGCGGCCAAGATCGGCAATGTGCTCTACCAGCTTCCTTGCTACTGCCGTTGCGACCGCGCTCTCGGCCATACCAGCCTGCGCAGTTGCTTCGAGAACGCCCACGGCACGGAGTGTTCCACCTGCGCCAAGGAGGCCTTCTTCGCTTACGCTCAAACCAAGCTCGGCAAGACCCCGACCCAGATTCGCGAAGCCGTCAACCGCCGCGAGTACGAGTCCATCGATCTGGAGAAGCAGTAAGCCGGCGGGAAAACCGGAATTGGCGTAGAATGGAACCATGCAGCACGAGCCAGTTGCACCGGCTCGCACCCGGCTTTGGGGGCGTCACGGTTTCGACGGGATCGATTGCGGCTTGGGAGGCATGTCGGGGTGTGGGCACCCGTAATCGCCTGCAAAACAAAAGTTGCCAACGACAATCTGGCACTTGCAGCTTAATTCTTGCAGCTTAATTAACTAAGCTGCCGTCTTCCACGGCTTCGCCTATGGGCCGTGAGCGGGCGTCGCACAGTAGGCTGGCGTGAGCGGCTCGGTCCGTGTCGATCGCGCGAGATCATCGGACTAGCTTCTGGCGCATCTTGTCCGTTCTGAGCGCCCGAAGTGAAATCTCTGGAACCGGACTGAGCATGGACTCTCCTGGCTGACAGCGATTTCGGACGCGGGTTCGACTCCCGCCGCCTCCACCAGAACCAAGTCGTTTAGATTGAACAATATGAAGAGTGGCGACCTGAAACTGAGCCAGAATTGCGCCAAACTCTGGTACAATTCTTTCTATGTTGTTCGTCTTCGCGCGCCATAAATCCGGTTGCCCGCAGGCATCAAACGCCTCCTCCAAGAAGTGTGCCTGCCCCAAATACATCGATGGCACACTGCCCGGTCGCTCTGGCCGTTTCCGTGTCTCTGCTCGTACACGCTCCTGGGAACAGGCGGAACTAATGGCGCGCAAATATGAGCGATCCGCTCTGGGCGGCGAAAACGTCGAAAAGGCACATCAACTGCCTACGGTTCGCGAAGCCGTGGCGGCCTATCTCAACGATGCCGAGGCGCGCGGCCTTGCTTCCGCTACGCGGCAAAAACTGCGGCACATCTTTCAAGGGCAGCTCCTCGCATTCTGCGAAGAGAACGACACGCGCTTTCTGCGTGACTTGAGTCCGCGCAATCTGACCGACTGGCGCTCCTCGTGGAAAGACAAGGCGCTCGCCAAAAAGAAAAAGTTTGAACGGGTGGTCGGATTCTTCTGGTTCTGTCTGCGCCAAGGCTGGCTGAAAGAGAATCCAACCGGCACTATGGGCCGCGTTATCGCCAAGCAGGTGCCCACCGACTACTTCACCGCCGAGGAATACGCCAAGATTATCGAAGCGACATACCGTCTGGATGAATTCGGGGACCGGCCGTACGATGCGGAGAAACGCGGCGTGCGCATCCGAACGCTGACCGAATTGCTGCGCTGGAGCGGACTCCGTATCCGCGATGCAGTGACCCTCGAACGCTCAAGGCTCGTTGAAAACAAGCTCCTGCTCTACCAAGCCAAGACCGGCATCCCGGTCTATGTGCCGCTGCCGCCTGAAGTTGCCCAACTGCTGCGACAAGTGCCCGAAGGTCTGAAGCCAAACCCGCGCTATTTCTTCTGGAGCGGGAACGGAGACCCCAAAACCTTCGTAGCCAACTGGCAGCGCAGCTACCGCCGCCTCTTCACGGTCGCCGATCTGCGCAAGCCGGACGGAGCACCCAAGCGCGCCCACTGCCATATGTTCCGCGATACCTTCGCGGTCGAGATGCTGCTCGCCGGCGTCCCCATCGACCAGGTCTCCATCCTCCTCGGCCACGCCAGCGTCCGTATCACGGAAAAGCACTACTCACCTTGGGTACGGGCGCGGCAGGACCAGTTGGAAAAGAGTGTCCAGTCGGCATGGCAGTTGCTGCCGCGGCACAATCCAACGGCAAGCTAAACATCTGTAACCCAAACTCTTGTCCTCACAAGGAATCTGGACTTCTCATACGACGGCGACAATCCACTCACCGAGCCTGGGCCAATCAATTGATTTCCGAGTTAGCGACCAAACAACCAGAACCCGCGATTTGACCCTCGGCCCGTCGCTTCGGCCTGTCTACTGCCACGCGATGCCCCACCGCGTAGCTTTTTCGATCGTGAGATACATTCGTGGAGAATCGTCTCTTGGCGACCATTCTCTCCCAGCCTTGGCTAACTTCGCATTTCCACTTTGCTCGAAGAGCGAAGCCATGGCCTCATCTCCAGAAGTGTTGAGAGCCTCGATCAGGGCATCCTCCGACCCGGCTTTGCCCAAGCCAATGAAGAACTGATAAGCCCCGGCAATCACATTCGACCTGTGCTTATTCAGAGCTTTCATCAGGATACTGGCAACGCGGCGGTCCTTGATTTCGCTCAAGGTATAGGCAGTCACTCGTTGAACATACGGCGATTCGTCGTGCAGAAAGGGAATCAGCGGCTCAGCCGCGTGAGGATCGCCGGTCTTGCCTAAAGCGCGGAACAGAATCTCACCCAGAGAATTGGGAGGCATCGGCGAATCGCGAAAATCCTGCAAAAGGCTTGCCCCAGATCCCTTGAGAAGGGCAATCAGCGCTTCAACCGCGCGGGGATCTCCGTTTTGCCCCAGCGCGTAGATTGCGTACTTCCTGGAGTCGATGTCCGGGTCCTTGAGCGCACCGATCAACGCCTGGGTGGCGCGGGAATCTTTGAGCTTGCCCAACGAGGCGGCCGCGCCTTGGCGAATGGATGGATCCGCGTCCCCAAGCGCGCCGATCAGTGGCTCGATGGTGCGAGGGTCATGGCATTCGCCAAGCGCCGAGACCGCGTTCATTCGCAGCGAATGATCTGGACTCTTGAAGAGGGCAAGCAGCGGCCCAACGGCCCGGGCGGCATCGATTTCACACAATGCCGTGTCCACACGAACCTCGACCCAATAATCTTGGTCATTAATAATACCTAGAAGCGGCCCGAAGGCGCGTGAGTCTTTGATCTCACCCAACGCTTGGGCTATCCCAGATCGCACCTCGGCATTTGGATCGTTGATAACCGCGATCAGGGGTTCGACAGCTCGGAGATCCTTGGCCTCGCGCAATGCATCAACCGCCCTCCTCCTGACACGGGCATTTGGATCACTGAGGAGATAGATCAACGGTTCGACGGCGCGAGTAGACTTGATCGGGCCCAACGCCAAGGCAGCCTGCTCCCGAACGCTTGCCTCCCGGTCACCGAGAGCGACAATCAGCGAGTCGGCCACGCGAGAGTCATTAAGATCGCCCCAGTAGGTGAATCTTACCATCGCACCGGCCGCCTCTCTTCGAACTTGAGCGTTCTGATCACTGAGGGCGGCGATCAGCGTCTCAACGGCGCGAGGGTCCTGGATCATGCCCAATGCCAGCGCAGCACCTGACCGTAGGTCCGGGCACGTGTCTTTGAGCGCGGCGATGAGCGGGACGACCGCTGGAAGACGGATCTGGAACAGCGAATATGCGACATCGCGTCGCTCGTAATCATCAGTATCCTTGAATGCGAGAATGAGTGGTTCAATGGCACGAGGGTCCTTCAATGGGCCCAACCCTTTCACCGCGCCCCCTCGCACGCCGTCGTTGGGATCCTTCAGGGCGGCGATCAGTGGCTCGACAGCTCGTGGATCTCTTAGTCCTCCTAATGCGTTGACTGCGTCCGACCGCACTCTGGCGTCCTGATTATCGAGAACGGCAATCAGGGACTCGACTGCGCTGTTCCGGTCGATAGAGATCAGCGACATGGCGGCATTCTTTCGAACGTTGGTGTCACTGTCCTCGAGGGCGGCCGCTAGAGGCACTATCGCACTGGGGTCTTTGGTCTTGCCCAGCCAATATGCCGCGGTCCGGCGATTCTCGGGCCGGCGGTCCTGTAGCGCCGCGATCAGAACCGGGCCGATGCGTGGGTCTTTGAAATGGCCCAGAGCGCCGATGGCAGCCTCCTGCACATCCGCATTTGAATCCTCCGCCGCTGCAAGCAAGGGCTCAACAGCCCGTGCATCGCCAAGCGTGCCCAAAGCGTTGGCCGCTGCCTCCTGGGCCATCGGAGCGGAGACCCTGAGGGTGCCGATCAGGGGCTCAACTGCTCGCGTGTCTTTCAAATTGCCCAAAGCTCGAGCAGCGCTTGGCCAGAGAGAGCCGTCTGGATACGTCAAAGCCGCAATCAACAGCTCGACCGTGCGGGGGTCACGGAAACCGCATAAAGCAATGACCACCTTCGAACGGATATCTTGCTCCGGATCATTCGCGGCCGCGAGCAGGGGTTCAATCGCCCTGGGATCCTTGAATTGCCCTAACGCCTCGGCGGCATTGCTTCTCACTTTGGCGTCCGAGTCCTTGAGCGCGACAATCAGAGATTCAACAGCTTTGGGATCATTAATTCGCCTTAAGGCGTTCGCTGCCTGGTTCCTCACGGTGGCATCGGAATCCTTGAGGGCCACAATCAGTGGCTCGACTGCGCGACGATCGCTGAACACGCCCAGAGCCCATGCCGCGCGTTCCCGAGCGTCCGCATCAGGGTCTTTGAGTGCTGCGATTAGCGGCTCTACTGGCCTAGTCTCTCCGGCCCCGCTCTCTTGAGTTGGCTTCTCGCATCGCATTTCGATTGCACCAAGTGCATAGGCAGCGTTGCTCCTCACCTTCGCGTCGATGTCTCCGAGAACCGCAATCAGTGGCTCGAACTCGTCAGAGCATGTGCTGGTTGCGAAGGGCTCAGCGTAGAAAGAGTTGATCTTGGCGAAAGCCCAGGCCACCCCTCGCCGTATGCCAACGTCGGGATCCTTGAGTGCGGCAAGCATCGGGGAGACGGCCTGTGTCCCGATACTGTTGAGAGCGTCCGTTGCGTTGTTTCGCACGTTTTCGTCTGTATCGCCCAAGGCAGAGATCAATGGCGGAATGGAGCGAGGGTCCTTTGTTTGAAGCAGCCCCCGCGCCGCATTGCTTCGAACACGGCCATCCTCGTCCTTGAGAG
>JBEKCX010000079.1:0-9759 GCA_050014655.1 Occallatibacter sp.
GGGCGCTCCAAGCACGAATTCCCGTCCTGGAACGGGTGCAATCCCTGAACCCCTTGCGGCCCGTTTCCCGTACAATCCCCCTATGAATACCCCGTTTATTCCTGAGAATTTTTATCGTCCCGGCGGTAGATCGGCCGCCCAGCTTCGCCCGCTCACGCTGACCCCCGGCTTTGTGCAGACCGCCGAGGGTTCGGTACTGGTCTCGTTGGGCAATACGCGGGTGCTGACCTGCGCCACGGTGGAGCAGGGCGTTCCGGGCTGGCTCAGGAACTCAGGCCGCGGCTGGGTGACGGCGGAGTACGCCATGCTGCCGCGCTCCACAGTGACCCGCACCCCGCGCGAGAGCGAGCGGGGGAAGATCGGCGGCAGGACCCACGAGATTCAGCGGCTGATCGGCCGGAGCCTGCGCTCGGTCGTGGATATGCAGACGTTGGGCGAGCGCACGGTGATTCTGGACTGCGACGTGATTCAGGCCGACGGCGGCACGCGCACCGCGGCCATCACCGGCGCGGCGGTGGCCCTGGCCCTGGGCCTGAACGCCCTGGTCGAGGCCGGAACGCTCAAAGCCTCGCCGCTCCGGCAACTGGTGGCCGCCACCTCGGTGGGCATCGTGGGCGGGACCGAGTTGCTGGACCTATGCTACGAGGAGGATTCGCAGGCCGAGGTGGACATGAACGTGGTGATGACCGAAGACGGCGGCCTCATCGAGACCCAGGCCACGGCCGAGAAGGGCAGCTTCTCGCGCCGCCAGTTGAATGAACTGATCGATCTGGCCGAGGCCGGACTGAGAGAAGTATTCGCCGCGCAGCGGGCGGTGCTGGGGCTGTAAACTTATTGGCGTACGCTACCAGTGGGTCTGGTAAGCTCAGTTTTTCCTTTTGTGTGTAATGTTATGGGCAAGTATCGAGGCAGCGAATGAACAACAGCCTTCTTTATGGGGACAATCTTCCGATCATGCGGGAGATGATCGCCAACGATTCGGTCGATCTCGTCTATCTCGATCCGCCCTTTAACTCGGACCTCAACTACAATGTGCTCTTCAAGGCTGACGGGTTGCATTCCGACGAAGCCCAGCTCACGGCGTTCAAAGATACCTGGATATGGGATGCGGGGGCGCAGGCGGCTTTTGACGAGTTGCAGAATACGCGCATCCCCACTTTGGTCAATCTCGTCAATGCCCTGCACGTCAGTTTGGCGCGAAGCCCGATGCTCGCATATCTCGTTAATATGGCCTTGCGCATCGTCGAGATTCACCGGGTTCTGAAGCCTACCGGCTCTGTTTATCTGCATTGCGACCCGACTGCCAGCCACTATTTGAAAATGCTGATGGACGCGGTCTTCTGGCCGACGAACTTTCGCAGCGAGATCGTTTGGCGCAGAACTGGATCGCACAACAAGGCGAGGCGATGGGCTCCGATTCATGACGTCATCTTGTTCTATACCAAGAGCAGCGATTACACATGGAACCACCCGCGCAGACCCTTTATGCTCGGCCATGTCAAGGATAACTTCGTCGAGGATCCGCAGGGCATATACAAGACGAACTATTATGGCAATGTCCTGACGGGATCGGGGACGCGCGGGGGGGAATCTGGAAAACCGTGGCGCGGTTTTGACCCGACAGCGAAAGGACGGCATTGGGCCGTTCCAGGGAAGATATGGGAGGAGGTCGGCGTCGATCCTGCGGGGCTAACGCAGCATCAAAAGCTCGATCTGCTCCTTGAAAAGGGCTTCATAACCATCACCGCCGGAGAAGCATGGCCCATGTACGAGCGGACCATCAGCGCCAACGATGGTCCTGCCGCTCCAGACATTTGGGCTTACCAGCCTTATACGGAGGGGACAGTCTTCGGCACCGCAGACGGGATCGATGCCGATGTGCGCTGGCTGAGTCCGCAAGATGCCGAGCGGCTGGGCTACCCTACGCAAAAACCCCTCGGAATCCTGAAACATATCCTGAACGCATCAAGCCGGCCCGGCGATCTCGTGCTGGACCCGTTCTGCGGCTGCGGCACAACAGTCGCGGCGGCGCAGATTCTTGCGCGAAGGTGGATTGGCATCGACATATCTCCCTTTGCGATTGAACTGATCCGGAGACAACGTCTGGAGGGAGCATTCCCGCACCTGAAAGCGGGTGTCGATTACGAGATAAAGGGTCTGCCGACGACGCTTGAAGGCGCAAGGATGATGGCGGAGCAGGATAAGGCTAGAAAAGCGTTCGAGATTTGGGCCGTATCGAAGGTTGACGGAATTCCCAACGACAAGAAAGGCGCGGACAAAGGTATCGACGGGCGGATACCGTTCCGGCCAGATGGAAGGACCACCAAGTTTGCCGTTGTCTCCGTAAAGAGCGGGAAGCTGAAACCCGATGATGTGCGCGCTCTCATCAGCGTTGCGAAACGCGAAGAAGGATCATCTCTTGGATTCGGAGTACTGGTAGCTTTGAATGAGCCGTCAGCAGGGATGAAAGCGGACGCTGCATCGGCTGGCACAGTTGAAATGCACGGAAACCGATACCCGCTCGTGCAGATACTGACGATAGAAGAGATTCTGAAAGGGAAGAGGCCGCATCTTCCGCTAGTCGACGCCAGCGTTGGCTACGGTAAGAAAGCAAGTCTTGCGGACATACAGGGGTCGCTCCTATAGCTGGTACTCTGCCGGACTCTTCGCGCGGATTTGCTATCGCCGCGCCACCGCCAACCCGCTAGAACCTGAATCTCCCCGTAAACTGGAACGAGCGCATGGCGCCGGCCGAGATCACCTGCCCGGCGGTGGGCGAGGTCAGGCTCGCGTCCACGCCGGAGTACTGCACGGTGTTGAAGACGTTCGCGGCCGTGGCGCGGAACTCCATGCTGCGCGTATCGCCCAGTTGCATGGTCTTCGCCAGCGCCATGCTGTTCGAGATGGTTCCGGGTCCGGCGATGGAGTTGCGCGAGACGTTGCCGAAGGCGTTGCCGAAGCTGTCCGGCTGGGGCTGCTGAAAGGCCGCCACGTTGAACCAGGATTTCGCCGAGCCGCCTCCCGCGGTGGGCGAAACGCCCGGCACGGCGTTGGGGCGCAGGTTGCCGGCCGTGCCGTGCGCCACATCCGAGACCGCGGCCGGATAGTAGGGCGTGAGCAGCATGCCGGTGGCAATGCTATAGGTCCCGAAGATGGAAAAGCCCTCCAGTATGTGCGAGCCCGCGCCGCTGGTTACCCAGAACTTGTCCTTGCCGAAGGGCAGCTCATAAAGATAGGTTCCGCTGACTTTGTGGCGGACGTCGAAGCTCGAGTTACCCTCCTCGGCTGGGATGTCCTGCCAGTTCTGCACGGAGCTGGTGGAGTCGTCGATGGAGTGCGAGTATTGATAGTTCGCGCCCAGCGAAATGCCGTGGGTCAATCGCTTGTTCACGCGCAGCGTGCCCGCGTTGAAGCGGGAGAATGCCGCCGCCTGCTCGTACTTGAAGATGGCGATGGGGAGGCCGGTGGCGGTGTCGAAGTTGGTATTGGGGCTGCTCAGGGTGCGGCTCGGCGAGCTCTTCACGTCCAGCCGCGAGCCCATCGATCCGTTGTAGCCGGCGTTGAGCACCACACCCCAGCGCAGCGACTTCTGCACATCCAGGTTGTAGGCCTGCACATAGGGCAAGCGGTAATGGGGATCGAGCGCGTAGGTGCCGGGCGTGACCGCCGTGGGAATCGAGGGAAAGCCGTTGGCCAGGGTGAACTCCCCCGGCTGCGCCGCTTCATTGGTCTGCTCGTTCACAAACGCCGGCTGATTGGCCATGGGCTGCAGCGCCATGGTCGAAGCAAATGTGCCGTACTGGCCGACGGTGTAGTTCATGCCGTAGCCGGCCCGCAGCACGGTCTGCCTGGGCAGCCGCAGCGCCACGCCCATCCGCGGCGCCAGCGCCAGATGAAACGGATAGACCAGCGAGCTGGGCAGGCTTCCGCTCCATGAAGGCAATGGTCCGCCGGATTGGACTTCGGCCAGCTCGGTGAAGCCGCCCGCCGGATTGGTGTCTACCAGAGCCAGGCGGCCATACTTCTCCGTGTAAGGCGCAAAGAACTCGTAGCGCAGGCCGAAGGTCAGCGTCAGGCTGGGCCGAGCGCGCCAGTCGTCCTGCGCGTAGAGGTCCCACACGTTGTCGCGCAGATAGCTTTTGGAGGTCGGCGAGTCGATGGCCGTCTCCTGCGGCAGCCCCAGCAGAAAATCCGCCAGCGCCGAGCCGGTGGTTGCGTCTTTGGCCTGGTCTTCGGTGAATTTGCCGCTGAAGGTGAAGCTTCCGGTCGAGTTCGAGCCGCCCAGAAAGTTACGATGCACGCGGCGATAATCGCCGCCGAAGCGCAGGTTGTGCTTGCCGTGAATCCAGCTCAGCGTCTCGGTGAGCGAGACGGTCTGCGAGAGCGAAAAGCTGGGCTGCTGCTCGGTGAGTCCGGCGATCGATCCCATCTGGACGCTGGGCAGGCCGTAGTTGATGGGGAGCGAGTTGAGCGGCGCGCCGCCCGGCCCCAGAATGCCGACCTCGGTGGCGACGTCGGTCGCATTGGTAAAGAAGTTCGTCCTCTGGCTGGTGCTGCGATTCCAGTTGGCGTTGAAGATGCTGTTTACTTTGTGGTAACCCACCGTGTAGCCGGCCTGCAGGCTGTTGGAGTTCGATGAGTTCTTGCCGCCCAGCGGCGGAAACATGTTTACGTTGTCCGCGGCCGAGCCGCTCCAGTTGTAGTTGAGGTTGATGCTCTGGCGCAGCCCCTGGCTCTGATTCCTCCGTCCGCTGCCGCCTAGTCCTCCGCGCCCGCCGCCAATCAGCGTGGCGCTCTTGCCCAGGCTGCGCATGTAGCGCACGCCGGCCTGCGTCGAATTCGTCTGCGCGGTGGTGAGCAGGTGGTAGTTGTAGCCGTTGCTGGCCGAAGGGTTGGCCAGGTTGGGCTCGGGGTAATACTTCAGCAGCGCCGTGGCCTGCGACGCAATGCGCGTTGCGGGAATCACGTTGGCCGCACCGTTCGAGCTGAACTGCTGGAAGGTCGTGGGATCGTAGATCGCGGGCAGGCCGGCGGCGGAGAAATCCCCAGCCCGCTCCGCATCCGTGGGCACCGTGGCGTATTCGTCCATGGGACTGGAATTGCGCGTGCCGGAGAGCGTCAGGAAGACCATGTCCTTGCCGCTCGGCTTGGTCAGATGGGGAATGTAAGGCGCGCTCATGAAGGTGATTCCGAAGCGGTTGGTTCCCGAAGCCGGCTGCTCCTGGGGCTGGCCGGTGAGGCTGAAAGGCTCCGCATTCAGCGCCGAGTTGCTGCCCATCCAGAAGATGGCGCCGTGCGGCTGGCCGGGATTGAAGCCGCGGAAGTTGCCGCGCCCGCCCCTGCCTCCGCCGCCTCCTCCTCCGCCAAAGCCTCCACCGCCGAAACCGCCTCCACCAAAGCCCCCACCACCAAACAAGCCGCCCCCGCCGCTGTCTCCGCCGAACAAACCGCCCTGGGCGCGAACCGTCTCAATCGCATCGCGGACGCGGTCCATATCGATGCCGGCCAGCGGGCTCACCTGCCCCGACTGCCCGCTGATGGCCACCGAATCCCCGCCGAATTCCGAGTTGCCGGCGATGGAAGGCAGTTCCGCTCCCGCCGCGCCATTCGAGCCGGACTGGGTGGATGGGCCGCCCTGGGTCTCGGTGTCGGCTGTGAGCGCGCTCATCAGGCTCAGATTCTGCGCGCCGTTGGCCGCCAATTGACGGATGGCCTGCGCCTGCGGACTCTGCTCGGCCTCCTGGCGCGCCTGTTGCTGCTGTTGCTCGGCCGCCCGCGAAGCCAGGATCAGATCGAAGCTCACCGTCTGGTCGCGGCTGGTGGCGTTGAGCACCGCCTCCTGCGACCCCGGCGCAAAGCCCGCGAACTGCGTGCGGATCACGTAACGGCCATTTTGCGGAATGTTCAGAGACCAGGCGCCGTTAATCTCCGTGGTGGTGGAGAAGCGCTTGCCGGTGAGCGTGTTCTGCGCGGTCACGGTCACGCCGGGAAGGGGCGTGCTGCCGCTCTTGACCACGCCGTGCAGCTTGCCGCCGGCCGCGATGGGAACTGGCTGGGTCTGCGAGGCCGGGGCCTGCGCGGCAGCGGCAGGCGGGCCAGGAATTGCGGCGGGCGCGCCGGCGGGCGCCGGAGCCTGCGCCCAGGCCGCAAGGCAGCCAGCCACGACCATCCCCGCCCAAACCGCCCCCACGCCTGCTCGCCGCATTCACGCTCCCAGCCACTTCGCGCTCGCACTCTGACAGACGCTTGGCGCACGGCGATAGTTTACCGCGGCCGGCTCCGGCGCACCGCAAGCCGTAGAATGACAATCCCGTGCAAGGCCGCGACCGCCGCGCCGGCAGGGTGAAGGTAAAAAGTTTTCTACGGCTTGAAAGTGTAAGCAAAATGTGCGAACATATTCTCATGTGGCGCAAGGAAGATGTGATTGAGGAACTTCGGAAGAACCAGGGAGAGCTTTCGCTGCGCAAGTTTGCAACCAGTCTTGGCTGCTCGGCGGCCTACCTCAGCGATGTGTACGCAGGCAAGCGCGATCCCGGCAAGAAACTGCTCGATCATCTCGATCTTGAATGCCAGAAGGTGGTCACGAAGACCTATACAAGGAGGAGATGGAGATGAGCCGGGTTCTGGTGCAGTTTGTGCAGGATCGCAGTGGAAGCATGGGGTCCGCCTGGGATGAGACCCTGAACGGATTCAAGTCGTTCGTCAACGATCTGAGGGAGAAGGCTAAAGGCACTGACGTGGAGTACCTCTTCTCGCTGACGACCTTCGACACAATTGTCGAAAATCCAATTGCCATTCAGCCTATTGGCGAAGTGGACCCGCAAGAACTCGGCAAGCATGGTCCTCGCGGAGCGACGGCTCTCTACGACGCGGTTGGAGCGACGATCAAGGCGACGGAGGACAACCCTCATGGAGCGGACAAGATCATCGTGGTCATTGTCACCGACGGCCAGGAAAACAGCAGCCGGGAGTGGAGCAAGGATGCCTTGCACAAGACCATCGACGCCAAGTTGAGCGCGGGGAACTGGACCTTCACCTACCTTGGAACGCAGCCGGAAACCTGGGACGACGCCGGCAAGATCGGCGTGGGAGCCGGGGCCAGCGCAACCTATCAGCCGCAGATGGCCAATGCAGCCTATGCCACAGTGGCATGTGCCGTCGGCAAGCTGGCAGCCTCTCCGCAGCGCGGGACGCGCACCCTCTTGAGCAGCTTTGTGGACGACGAGGATGCAGTGTCGGCCGGCGTCACCAAGCATCCTCCAGCACCCGGCCCGGCTGCTGTCCCGCCCCCTTCGCAGCCGGAGAAGCCCACGCCGAAGAAGGGGACACGAAGCCGCTGGCGCTGAAGGGACAATTCGGACCATCCGGAGATGCTCGACAAGCATCTCAGTATCGAGGTCTGCCCATGAAGTATCTTCGCGCCTTGCTTTGCGCAACTTCCGTACTGCTTTTTTTCGTTGCCGTCAACGCGCGCGCCCAGCAGCCGGTCACCTTTCCCAGTGGCGACTCGACTGCTCAGGCGCTGCTCTATCTGCCCGCCGGCGCCGGACCGCATCCGGCCCTGATCGTGATCCACGAGTGGTGGGGCCTGAACGACTGGATCAAGCAGGAGGCCGCGGGCTATGCGGCCAAGGGCTACGTGACCCTGGCCGTCGATCTCTATCGCGGCAAGGTGGCGGCCGACCCCGAACTGGCCCACGAACTCTCCCGCGGCCTGCCCCAGGACCAGGGCGTGCGCGATCTGACGGCGGCCGTCGCCTGGCTCCAGAACCGCAAGGACGTGAAGCCCGACCGCATCGGCGCGGTGGGCTGGTGCATGGGCGGCGGCTATGCGCTGCAACTGGCCATCGCCTCGCCCTCGCTCCGGGCCGTGGCCATCAACTACGGCTCTCTGCCCACCGACAAGGCCGCCCTGGGCCAGATCCACGCCGCCGTGCTGGGCAACTTCGGCGGCCAGGATCGCGGCATTCCGCCCGAGGCCGTCCACGCCTTCGAGGCCGCCATGCAGTCGCTGGGCAAGCCCGTGGACGCCAAGATCTATCCCCAGGCCGGCCACGCCTTCGAGAATCCCAACAACGCCGCCGGCTTTCGCCCCGCCGACGCGGCCGACGCCCTGGCCCGCATCGATAGCTTCTTCAAGTCAACCCTGGGCCATTGAGGCCGCCTCTTCCCCTGGCTGCGCCGGCTTCGCGCGGCGGGGAAAAATCCACTGGCCCGCACCATTACCAAGGTAACCTTTTGTGTGTGACAAAAGCGCTTGCATTCCGCGCCCGCGCGTGTTAACCATTGAGTCAATAATGCTTTGATTGCTACCGCGCAAGTAAACCCCGGTACGCACAGGATAGGACGTTTCCCGCCATGAATATCGGCACGACCATTCGCGCTCACAGGCTGCAGAAGGGGCTTTCTCAAGGGGATATCGAAAAGAAGACCGGCTTGCTGCGCTGCTACCTCTCGCGGGTTGAAAACGGCCACACGGTGCCCTCGCTGGATACCTTGTCGAAGATCGCCTTGGCGCTTGACATGCCCATCGCCCAGTTCTTCGCCGACGACTCGCTGCACCGCCAGATCAACCTGCAAAGGCTCTCCGACGAGGAACTGCGCTTCCTCACCCAGATCCGTCGCTACTCCTCCAACCTGAACGAGAGCGATCGCAAGCTGCTGCTGGCCATGGTGAAGAAGTTCGCCGCCACCGCGACCCGCTGAATATCGAGCGCAGTTACGCCATCGCCTCCCGGCTCATGGTCTCGGAGCGCAACTGGTTCGACTTGCGATCCACGCCGATGCGCACGTGCGCGCCGTGCAGCACCTCGCCGTTGAGAATCTTGATGGCTAGCGATCCTGAACCCCGCTGGAACCCCCTCGGCCGGCTCAACGAGCGAGTTGGGCCGTTCCCGCCAGTTGACCGCTCAAAGTCGCAAGTGATCGACTGGACCGTAAATGAATGAACCTGTGGATTTGCCTCAATTCACCCTCGACGATTACGAAAAAGATTTTGCGGATCGCCATCTGCTGCATGGCGTGGTGGCGAAGTGGGCGAAGGCCAAGCCCGACGCCCCCGCCCTCCTCAGCGCGGATGGCAACCGCGCAGTCACCTGGTGCGAATTCGACCGCGTCACCACGGCGCTGGCGAGAGAGTTGCTGCGCCTGGGCTTCGCCAAGGGCGATTTCCTGGTCACGCTGCTGCCCATGTCCGTGGATCACGTTTTGCTCGAGTATAGCTGTTTCAAAATCGGCGTGATCGTCGCCCCGCTGGATCTGCGCTTATCCTCCGCCGAGGTGATTCGCGCGCTGGAGATTCTCCGGCCGAGAGGATTTGCCGGCCTGGGTGTGAAGGCGCCGTTCGATCTTCGCCCACTGTGGCGGGCGGTGCAGGCGCATTGTCCTTGGATTGAGCATTCCATCGCGGTGGACTCGGACGAGGCGATTCCAGGCGCGCAATCGTTTGCGTCGATTGCCGAACCGGCCTGGCGCGCGGCGACCGATGCAAGCCCCGAGACGGGCGAAGACTCCCCGGCCCTGAATGGGACGGCCGGCGCTGTCACCGAGAACGATGGCGCGCTGGTCATCTTTACCACCGGCTCGACCGGCTCGCCCAAGCCGGCCCTGCTCTCGCACCGCAACATCACGGTGCAGAACATGTGCATGTGCGGCGCATTTTTCGGCGGAGATCGCGGCTCCCGCATTCTCGTCAATTTGCCGGCGTCCCACGTGGGCGGCCAGACGGAGGCGCTGATGAGCATCTTCTTCGGCGGAGGT
>JBEKCX010000080.1:0-12415 GCA_050014655.1 Occallatibacter sp.
TTCCACCCGAGGGTCTGTCAACTCAGAAAAATACTTCAGGGGATTGTCCATATCCCCTTCTCACAGCATCACCCCGTTTTGCATATAGCAAGACTGGTCCATTTATATGCGTCGGCCCTGTCTCTCCGAGTGCGGCCACGTTTGATAGGGGTACTCATGGGGTATTCTTGGGTGGGGGTATTCTCCAGAAACCCAGGTTCTGGACGAAATGGCGCTGACCAACACTGATGACGCTGGTCATGCTGTGGGGCGTGATGTTGGGGCATTGAGGAGCCGCGTGTTCAGGCGTTCGACTCCCGTGCTATCATCCAGCCATTCCAGGAAATCATCGGGAGGGGGATACCATGAAAACTCGCCCTCACGCGGGCATCAAAACCTCGATGCGCCGGCGCTGCAAGTTCGTTCTTCCGGCGATTCTGGCGCTTTGCTCGATTGCGCTTTCCGCGCAGCAGAACAGCCTCGCCGGCAAGTGGCGGGGCGTCTATCGCGGCATCACGCTGACCATTGTGATCCAGCCCAATGGGCAATACACCCAAACGGCCGTCTCCGGCACAGTCCAGACCATGCAGTCGGGACCATACAAACTCGTCGCCCCGAACACCATCATCTTCTCCGTGACGGAATGGGAGCCCAAGACCATGCAAGTCTATCATCCCACCGGAACGGTCGGCGGCTACTACTCGTCCGAGCCGGCGTCCAAGCCTCCCGGCGCTACGGACAAGTATGTCTTCAACGGGCCCAACTCGATGACCCTGACCGATCTGATGAACCGCGGCTCGATCCCCATGACCCGCGTGCCGTAAGGCGCTCTCGGCGCCTGGCGGATTGGAACCGGTCACGTGCGCAAACTCGCGCCTCTGTAACGTGATCGCCTGAGCGCCAGCATCATCGAGATCGGCATGACTCCATGGTCGCCGCCCATGGCCCATTGGCCTATCCCAATGCAAGGAGAGGAAAGAGTTAATAACATGCTCTTAGCCTAGAAGCAATTCTGAAGTCTCTACCGGACTGTTTTCCGATCCCCATTTGCCAAACAACAATTACCAACAATGCCAGTTGGGGACGATGGGGAGAGACTGCGATCTGATTCCATCATCGAAGGCTAGAGCGAAACCAGAGTTGGTGTGCCATAGCGAGTTCAGTTCCGGGTCGCCCCTTCCTGGTGGTCGCGTCGACTTGGGGGTTGCGGTTTCGGGATACAGTCACTCTGGTTTCGCTATAGCCCGCTCGCTTCGTACTCCGCCACCAAGGCCTCTACCGCAGTCCGGCTACGACGACGCTTCACTTCGCTTTGCTCTGCACTCATGCCTACACTTCAGCATGATTTCCCAGCCAGCAACAAGGTGGTTCCGTCTGACGGACACGATTGTTACGCTGACTTGCTGACTCGCTGTCCAGCCGACTCGCTGGCTCGCTCACCCCTGAATGTCGAACTGCTCGGGATGGAGCGTCGGGTCGCTCTTGACCAGAATGTTCTTGCCGACCAACTCCTCGAATTCACTCAGCCAACTGCCGCCGTTGCCTTTGAGCACCTTCACCGTCTCCGGGTTGACGCGCAGCAGAACGTCGGCGCCCTCGAAGTGCTTGCGCATTTTGCGCAGCTCGACGTAGATCTCGTTGCAGACCGTCGTCGGGCTTTTCACCATGCCGGTGGCCTGGCAGGTGGGGCAGGGAACGCTGAGGGTGCGCTCGAGAGACTGCTTGACGCGCTTGCGGGTGATGGCCACCAGGCCGAAGTCGTTGAACTGGAGAACCTTGGTGGGGGCGCGGTCGCTCTTGAGCGCTTCTTCCAGGGCGGCCATGACCTTGTAGCGGTTCTTGCGGTCGTCCATGTCGATGAAGTCGATGACAATGATGCCGCCCAGGTCGCGAAGGCGAATCTGGCGGACAATCTCGGGCACGGCATCGAGGTTGGTCTTGACGATGGTGTCCTCAAGGCGCGCCGACTTGCCGACGTATTTGCCGGTGTTGATGTCGATGGCTACTAGCGCCTCGGTCTGGTTGATGACGATGGAGCCGCCGCTCTTGAGCCAGACCTTGGAGCGCAGCGCCTTGGAGATCTCGTCCTGAATGCCGAAGTGCTCGAAGAGCGGTGTCTCCTTGGTGTAGAGCTTGACGCGGCGGACCAGAGAGGGCGAGAAGCGGTTGAGAAACTTGACGATGCGCTCGTAGTCGGTCTCCGAATCGACCCAGATGGACGAAAAGTTCGAGTTGACCTGGTCGCGCAGAATGCGCTCGATGAGCGCGGAATCGTGAAAGATCAGCGCGGGGGACTTGGAGGCGTCGGAGCGTTGCTTGATATCGGCCCAGGAATTCAGCAAGAAGCGCAGGTCGGTGCGCAACTCCTCTTCCGATGCGCCCTCGGCGGCGGTGCGGACGATGAATCCGCCGGAGGCCTCGCCGCGCTCGTGGATGAGAATGCGCTTGAGGCGCTGGCGCTCCTCGTCAGAGGCGATCTTGCGGCTGACGCCGATGTGGGTGACGGTGGGCATGAAGACCAGGAAGCGTCCGGGCAAAGCGATGTGCGAGGTGATGCGTGCGCCCTTCTTGGCGATCGGCTCCTTGGCAATCTGGACCAGGATCTCCTGCCCCGGCTTCAACAGGTCGCTGATGATGGGCAGGTCGGAGGTTTGCATGGAGCGGCGCGAGGGACCGCCGCGGCGGCCGCCCTGGGCTGCTTGCGATCCACGTCCGCGGCGTCCGCGGACCCCGCGATCACGGGGCTGCTGGGGCTGGCCCTGGCCTCCGGCGGCGGGTTGTTCCGCGGCGGATTCGTCTTCTTCCTCGTCGAACGCTTCGTCGTCCTCGCCGTTCTTGTCGTCGAAGTTCAACTGGATGCGGTGGTCGAGGTGGGCTTCCTGGAGCATCTCGCCCAGGTCGCCGGTACGCATCTGCGGGGGCAGCGTCTCCTCTTCAAGGTCGTCCAGCTCATCTTCCTCGGCCTTGCCATGATGATGGCGGGGAGCATCGGACTCTTCTCGAACTCCTCTTCTTCGATGAGCTCTTCCACAACCACGCCGTTGCCGGGGGCATAGGCTGAAACTGAGGGCACGGAAGCGGGCTGGGTTGGCGGCTTGACGGGCTCGGGCGCAGGCTTTTCGGCCTTCTTCTTGCCACCCAGGCCAAAAAGCCGGAAGGCGGAGGGGGGCAGCGGATCAACGCGATGGGCGGCGGCACGATCCGATTCCAGCTCCGCGGGTTCGGCGGTTGGGGGTTGGGGCGTTTCGGGTGCGGCTTCGAGGGCGAGCGATGGCGCGGCGACCGGCTCCGGATCAACCTGGGCCGGTTGGGGGGCCGCGGCTTTGTCTGCCCCGAAGTCGAGAGGCTCTTGGGCGGGCTCAGCAGCGGCCCGCCGCAATTCCAGGGCTGGTTCCGAAGCCTCAGCCACAAGGGCCAGTGCGGCCTCCTGTTGCGCCGCAACGGCGTCAGCCAGCGGTTCAATGGCCGATGGAGCCAGCGGCTCGCTGATTGCCTCCCCGGCCTGTTCGTCCATCTCTTCGACAGGAGCGGGCAATGCCGGCTCCTCTACGGCCGGCGGCTGCGGCGCGGAGATGGCCGTCTGCTCGACCTGGGCCTCCGCGACCGGCCTGAGGTACTCTTCCTCTTCGAGGTCGTCTTCCTCCGCGAGGTGGTCTTCCGCGGCGCCGGCTTCTTCAGAGGGTTTCAGCTGCTCTTCCTCGACCGATTGCTCTTCCACGACGAAATGGTCCTCCGCAGTTCGTTCGGCAGCAAAGGCGGGGCTAGGCTCGGTTCGCTCCGAAACAAGTTCTTCCTCTTCGACCGCGTCGGGAGCATCGTGGCTATCCTGGATGGCGGCAGCGTGGGGGATTTGGGGCTCGGCTTCCGGGGCGGACTCGGGTCGGCGAGCGCGATGCTTGGAGATCGATTCGCCGGGCAAAAGGCCGCTGCCGTCCCAGGCGAGGGGCGCCTCAATCAGGGTCGCAGGCTTGAAGGTACTGGCCGGACGGGCCGGCGGCGCTGGACTGACCACGAGGTCGGATTTGAGGGCTTCGTCTTCCGCAACGCCGCCGTACTTGGAAAGCGATTCGCCGGGAAGGACAAAGGGTGTGGGCGCGCGGCCGGTGCGGGACGCCGGCGCGGCTTCCCGGCCCAGCTGCGATGTGGGCGCCGGGGCAGCCTTCAGGGCCGTGGCATCGCCGGGGGCCCCGGTTGACCACCCCTGCGACGAACTCCTGTCAGTGAAGGCGCCGCTGGCGGCTGCGTGAATTACCGGCGCGACCACAGCTTCCGCGGGCGTTTCGGCGTCGTTCTCAGCCGGCTCTTCGCTGCCTTGGGCCTCCGCCTGGCTCTCCGGGGCGCCGGCAGGGCCGCCACGGCTGCCGCGACGCCGGCGGCGCCCGCGCCAGCGCTTGGCGCCGGGTTCAGCGGAGCCTTCCTGGGCGCCGTCAGCAGGCTCGGAAGCGAATGAGGTTTGCGGAGCGGTCTCGGCGGCGTCGGGTATGACTTCGACGGCAAGGCGGCGTTCCTTGGGCTGCCGATCGGGCGCCGGACGGTCCTGCGCCTGGCGTTCCGGCCGGGATTCCGGTTTCTGATCGGGTTTTTGACCGGAGCGCGGCGGCCGTGCTTCGCCGCGACCGCCATTGCCGTCAGGAGCAGGACCGCGGCGAACCTCGCGTGGAGGCTGGTCCAGGCCGCTGGCGGCGGCCTTCTCAAGCTCGTCGGTCTCTTCCTGGTCTTCAAGCTCCATGAAGTCGGTTACATAGAGGAAGGCGTCGCGCTCCAGGCCCACGTCCACGAAGGCGGACTGCATGCCGGGCAGAACACGCGTGACGCGGCCGTTATAGATCGACCCCGCCAGGGTGTATTCGTTTTCGCGCTCGTAGTAGATTTCCGCGAGCTGATCGTCTTCAAGAATTGCAAGCCGCGTCTCATGCGGCGTGGAGGAGATGCAGATTTCCTTTGCCATCGTACCTTTCCGTCCAGCGGCGTTTGCCTGCTGGGAACTGCGGCAAGGTTGGATGGAGAGAGACGAGACCGGCAGGGGAGGGGATGAACGAAAGGGATGATCCAACAGTCGCTAGCGATCCGGTTGCCGCGCCGCAGCCAGCCCCGAAGGGCGGCGCGCTGCGCGCTTTGTGGCGCATGTCCCGCAGGACAGATGAAACCACCCAATGCGGGACAAACTGAACAAACCGAACAATCTGAACGAACTTCATGGTGCGGCAATCCGATTGCAGAGAGTTTGTGGCCAATCCATCCGGGGCTCCCGGCGACGGGTCTCCGTCGCTGGGGTGGCTAGCCGATAATGCCGGCGGGGCCGTTCCACCGTTGGCGCGCGCACGACTTTCCCGCGCGATGGGAGCGGGACTTGCGTGCCCCGGCGCTCCCGCGCGTTGCGTGCAACTTGTACGCCGCCAACGGTTCCGGGATCTCCGGCGATAGGCCTTCGTCGCCGGGGTGGAGTGGTTTTCCCGTCTCTGCGTGTTCATGAACCCAATCCTGCCGGGCTCGAGATCCATCCGGACCTGGCCGGCTATCGCGTTTTTCCATTTGCATTCTTCCGAAACGCCATCTTGCACGATGCAAAAGAGGCTACGCAAATTGAAGAAACGCCGTAAATACCTGAAACCTGGTCTCTAGCGCGCCGGACAGTTCCGGGGACGCAAGAGGCAAACCTGTGAAACGCGGTCTCGGCCAAGATGGCCTCCAGACCGTCAGTTTACGAACCTGCGCATGCGGACATTCATCGCCACGCCCAGCGCCAGGAAGGTAAACAACACCGAAGATCCACCGTAACTCATCAATGGTAAAGGAATTCCGGTGACCGGCATAAAACCGATGACCATGCCCACGTTGACCGCGATCTGGAAGGTCAACACAGCCACTACCCCCATGATAATGAGGGAGCCGGACAGGTCGGCGGCTGTTTGAGCGTTCTGAATCAAACGCATCAATATGAAGAAGTATAACAGCAGGACCGAAACCGCCCCGACGAAGCCGTGCTCCTCGCCGAAAGCGGCAAAGATGAAGTCGGCATGGGGGATGGGGAGGAAGTCGCCCTGGGTCTGGGTTCCCTTGGCGGCGCCCTTGCCCCACACGCCGCCGGAGCCGACGGCGATCTTCGATTGCAGAAGCTGGTAGCCGGCGCCTTTGGGATCGCTGCCGGGATTGATGAAGCTGGTGAGACGGGCCTTCTGGTAGGGCTTGAGCAGTTTGCCGCTCATCCAGACGCCGCCCAGCAGGAACAAGGCGCAGGTGGATAGAATCAGCGCCTGGCGGAGGTTGATGCCACCCAGAAACAGCCCGGCGACCAGGATGGGCGTGTAAGTGAGCGTGGTGCCCAAATCGGGCTGCTTGAGGACCAGCAGCATGGGAACGCCGACCAGCACGAAGGCCTTGAAGATATCCTTCCAGCTAAGGCTGCGCCCGCCCAGGTTGGCAAAGTAGCGGGCCACGGCCAGAATCAGCACCAGCTTGACCCATTCGGAGGGCTGAAAGTGCATGGGGCCGAGCTTGATCCAGCGCTTGGCGCCGAGGACCTTTTGTCCCACCGCCAGTACCGCAACCAGCGCCGCCAGGCAGACTCCATAGGCCCAGGGAACCAGGTCGATTAGCTTGTGATAGTCGATCTTCGCAAAGAGAAACATCGCCGCCAGGCCGCCCGCGATCCAGTAGACCTGCTTGGTATGGAAGCCCATGTGCCCTGGAACCCAGACCTTTTGATCGTTGAAGAAGCCGGGGTAGGCGGCGTACTTGGTGTGCAGCGTGGCGGAGTAGATTTCAAGGACCGAAATGGCGCACAGTACCAGCACCATGCCGAGCAGCGCCCAGTCGAAGTCTCGAAAACTCAAGATTCGGCGCATCGGGCTATTGTCCCCTTCCTGCGCCTGCGGGCTGGGCTGCGGTCTTCGGCCGCGGCGCGGCGTCTGGCTTGGCAACCTTGCCGGCAACAATCTGTCCATCCTGCACGAGGAAGCGCCCGGCCTTCATGCGGCCGTCTTGCTTGCCGGTTGCTGCGGCGGTACCGGATGCCGGGCCGGGAACGGTCCAGACGGCGCTGATTTCCGCCGGAGCCGCCTTGACGGGTTGCAGGTTGTGCGCCAGCCGCCGCTGCTTCTCCACGTAGGCTGCCACAACCTTGGCGCCGATGCGAGCTGGGTAATAACTGAATTCGCCGTTCTGCCAGAGCACGGCGACCACCAGCTCGGGGTTACGGCGGGGCGTGACGCCAACAAACCAGACGTTGGGAAAAGTGGACTTGCCCTTGGTTGTCTTGTCCAAAGCTTCGTGGCTCATCAGTTGCGCGGTTCCGGTCTTGCCGCCGAAGTCGATGCCCTCCAGGTGGGCTGAGCCGGCGGTGTGGAAGTAGCCGGGCTGGGTCACGTCGGCCATGCCGTCGGTGACGATCTGCCAGTTCTCCGGGTCGATCGGCAGGTCGGCTTCGCCCGACCCCGGATAACTGTCGAGCAACCCCTTGCGGAAGTCCGCTGGAAGCTGATCGGGGAACACCACGTGAGGCCGGACCAGATGCCCCCCCGAAGCGATGCCGCCGATGATGCGGGCCAGTTGCAGCGGCGTGGCCTCGACCGCGCCCTGGCCGATCGCCACATCGAGGGTCTCGTCCGGATACCACCGATTGTGGTAGTTCTTCATCTTCCACTGCGCCGAAGGCATGAGGCCGGCCAGTTCGCCGGGCAGGTCGATGCCGGTCTTCTGGCCGTAGCCGAACTCCGTAGCGTACTTGGCGATCCGGTCGATGCCCAGCCGGTCGCCCAGCATGTAAAAGAATGTGTCGCAGGAGAAGGGAATGGCGTTGTGAATATCCACGGCGCCGTGGTGCTCGTCGCAGTGGTGGAAGAAGCCGTAGGGGCCCCATCCGCCCGCGCAGTTGATCTTCATGTTCTGCGCGATCCCCTCCTGCAGGCCGGCCACCGACATGAGGATCTTGAAGGTCGAGCCGGGAGCCAGTTGGGCCTGGATGGCCTTGTTCATCAGGGGGCGGTTGGGGTCGTTGATGAGCTGGTTCCAGTCGGAGCGGTTGATGCGCACGGCGAATTCATTGGGATCGAAGCTGGGCCGCGAAACCATGGCCAGAATCTCGCCGTTGCGGGGGTCCATGGCCACGATAGCGCCGTTGCGGCTGCCCAGCGCAAGTTCGGCGGCGCGCTGCAGGTCGTTGTCGATGGTGAGCCGCAGATCCTGGCCGGGCTTGGCGTGCTGAATGCCCAGGTAGCCTACCTCGCGGCCGTGGCTGTCCACAATCACATCGCGGGAGCCGTCCTGGCCGCGCAGCAGTTCGTCGTAGGTCTGCTCGACGCCGGCCTTGCCCACCACGTCGCCGGGCTCATACGCCGCATAGCGCGACTGGTTGAGATCGTCCTCGCTTACCTCGCCCACGTAGCCGATGAGATGGGCGGCAAAGCCATCGCGGGGATAGAGGCGGCGCGCCTCGTCGATGGTTTCCAGCTCCGGCAGCTCGTTGCGGTGAGCCGCGATAAAGGCCTTTTCGTCTTCGGTAACCTCGAGCTTGATGGGGATGGGCTGGTAGCCGGGGGCAGCGCGATAGCGGCGCAGGGTGGCGCGCAACTGCTCCAGATCGAGGTTCAGGCCCTTGGCGATCAGGGGCAGATCGGCGTCCAGGTCGCGGTTCTGCTCGCGGACCAGAAAGCACGAGACCGACGGGTAGTTGTCTACCACCAGGCGGTTCTCGCGATCGAAGAGTTTCCCGCGAGGGGCGAGCACGGGCTCCTTGCGGACGCGGTTCTGCTCGGCCTGCGCGCGGAAGTTCTCCGTGTCCAGAATCTGAAGCCGCCACAGCCCCGCGGCCAGCGCCAGCATCATGAGCAGAATGCCGTACTGCACCACAGTCAGCTTGAGGGTGGAGAGCCTTTCGCCGCGGTTGATCCTGCCGGAATCCATCTGTCTATGCCTTAGGATAACGCCGTTCCGGTTCGCTTTGCGGCCTGGCTAGCATTCGCCGCGCCAGTGTCGGGCAGCTTCCAGCCCGATTTCTATTCCCTGTTCCCTATTCCCTAGTCCCTAGTCCCTGATTCGCAGACGATCCAGCGCCGGAAACAGCACCAGGGCGATGAGCGAGTTGCCGACTGCCTTGAAGAGTTCAGTAAACCAGGGCAACTCCAGTTCGAGGCCCAGGAGGATGCGGTAAACGAAGAGATACAGCACACCGGAGAGCAAAGAGAGCAGAAAAATAAGCATCATGCGGATGGAGAATTGCTCCACATTGATGCGAACGCCGACCGATGCGGCCAGAAAGCCCACCACGGTGATCGCAATGCCGTTGACGCCGATGGCGTGGTGGGTGAGCGCATCCTCGAAGAGGCCCATGGCCGCGCCCATGAGCGTGCCCTGGATGGGGCTGCGCCGGCCCAGCACGAAGTAAACCGTGACCACCAGCGGCAGGTCGAACCAGGCATGAGGGCCGATAAGCCGGGGCAGCCAGGCCTGCAGCACCAGCGCGGTAAGCGGCGCCAGAGCGTAGACCAGCATCGGATAGCGGCGAATCTCCAGATCGCGGCGGAGGTCTGCGGCAAAGACGGGCATGGCTATGGATTCCCCTGGGGTCTGGACTGCTGGTTCCCGGTTGGTGGGCCGGGGTTGGATTCAGAGTTGGGGGCGGGTTTGGTCGCGCCGCCGCCCGCGCCGGAGTGACCGTTCTCCTGGTTGGGCCTGGACGGTGCGTCCTGAGTCCGGCCGGGGTTTGCCCCGGTTTGAATCTCCGCCGCCGCGCCCGGCGTAAAGCGGTCCGGATGCAGCGCCTGGGGCGGGTGGGCGACGGGATTGGGGTTCGAGCTGTCGTAAAGCGGTTGCTGGTCCGGTGGAAGATTGGGATCGGTGAGGCCGGGCAGCCGCTCGCCCATGATCTCCGAGGCCTTCCTTTGTTCCTGGATGGCAGCCGCTTCGGCGCCCTTCAGTGCTTCGCTGGCGGTCATATCCCGCTGCTGTTCGGGCGAGAAGCGAGGCTCGGTCGAGGTGATGACCAGAACCTCGTCGAGGCGGTCGAGATGGGCGCCCGGCTTGACGATCACATCGATAAAGGAGTCGCGCTCGGGATCGCGCACAACCTTATCGACAACGCCCACGGGCAGTCCTCGCGGGAAGATCAGGTCGCCGCCGGAGGTGAGCACCTTCTCGCCCGGCTGGATGCGGTTGTCGGCCATGATGCCCACAATTTGAGGCTGGCCGGCTGCGTTGCCGCGCAAGATGCCGCGAAGGCGCGTGGTCTCAAGAATCACCCCCGCGCCGCTGGTCGGGTCGTTGATCTCCAGCACCTGCGCCGAGTGCGGATAGACCTCGCGAATCTTGCCGACGATTCCGTCCGGGGTAATGACCGCCATATCGGGGCGCAGCTGGTAGTCGTCGCCCTTGTCCAGATTGAAGACCCGCGACTGATCGCTGCCGCTGGTCCCGATGGCCTGCGCGGCCACGGTCTTGTAGATGTACTTCTGCTGGAACTCGACGAGGGCCTGAAGCCGCTGGCCCTGGCGGGCGTCTTCCAGCAGCGCCGCCTGCTCCAGCCGCAGCCGGTCGACGGTCGCTTGCAGATCGCGGTTCTGCTGGCGCACGTGACGGAGGTCGATATAGTCGAGCCACACGCTCTCTACGCCCAGCTTCACCGCATGGATGACCCGCTCCGGAGGCGTAACCACCGCATTCGCCCACAGGCGGATCAGGCGCACGCCGGAGGTGTCCGGGGAATCGAAGGTGTTGGCTCCCGCGTCCGGGTGGCGCACCTGCACGGCCAGCCCGATGACCTGCGCCAGCAGGACGGCCAGCAGCACCAGCGGACTCCGATAGCGGACGAAGAACGATTCCATGGCCTAAAGACAGTCTTCAGTTGTCAGTTTTCAGCTGTCGGTTTTCCGTTGCCCGTTGCCAAGTTTCCCATATCTGGATTTTCAGGCATGGGAAACAAACTGACCCCTGATCCCTGATCCCTGACCCCTCGTTAGTCGATCTTGATCTTGCGCAGCAGGCGGAAGTCGGAGAGCATCTTGCCCGTGCCCAGCACCACCGAGGCCAGCGGATCGTCGGCCACCGAGACGGGCAGCCCGGTCTCTTCGCGGATGCGCTTGTCCAGGTTCTTGATGAGGGCGCCTCCGCCGGTGAGCACGATGCCGCGGTCGCTGATGTCGGCGGAAAGCTCCGGCGGCGTGCGCTCCAGCGCCACGCGGATGGCGTTCATGATGACCGCGATGCACTCGCCCAGGGCCTCGCGAATCTCGCTGTCGTCGATGGTGATGGTCTTGGGCACGCCCTCGATCAGGTTGCGCCCCTTGATCTCCAGATGCAGGGGCTTGTCCAGCGGGTAGGCCGAGCCGATCTCGATCTTGATGTGCTCGGCCGTCCGCTCCCCGATCAGCAGGTTGTATTTGCGCTTCAAATAGTTGGTGATGGCCTCGTCCATCTGATTGCCGGCCATGCGCACCGAGCGCGAATAGACGATGCCGGAGAGCGAGATCACCGCAATGTCCGTCGTCCCGCCACCGATGTCCACCACCATGTTGCCCGAGGGTTCGGTGATCGGCAGTCCCGCGCCGATGGCCGCCACCATGGCCTGCTCCACCAGGAAGACCTCGCTGGCCTTGGCGCGGTAGGCCGAGTCCTCCACCGCCCGCTTCTCCACCTGCGTAATCTCGCTGGGCACGCCGATCACGATGCGCGGATGCACCAGCATCTTGCGGTTGTGCGCCTTCTGGATGAAGTAGTTGAGCATCTTCTCGGTGACCTTGAAGTCGGCGATCACGCCGTCCTTCATGGGCTTGATGGCCACGATGTTGCCGGGGGTCCGGCCCAGCATCTCCTTGGCCTCCTTGCCCACGGCCTCCACCTCGCCGGTGTTCTTGTTGATGGCCACAATCGAGGGCTCGTTTACAACGATGCCCTTGCCGGCGGCGTAGACCAGGGTGTTGGCGGTGCCGAGATCGATGGCCAGATCGCTCGAGAACATGCTGAAGAGCGAGCGCCAGCCGTGCGACCGCCCGGAGCGGGATGGATAGCCGTTCGATGACATTGGGAAACTGCTTCTACCTCATCGCCTATTGTACGGCCAAAGGGCGCGGGCCGCATTGCAAGCCCAAAAACCCCGGAAAAGAAGGGCCGCCAGGGGGAACAGCGCCGGCCTTAGTCCCCCTTTGACCCATCCCCTCCAAACGGGCCGCAATCAAGCAGCAAAAGCGTCTCGTGCCCCATCCTTTCTGTCATCCTGAGCGACCCGAAGCGTAGCGAAGGGGAGTCGAAGGACCTGCGGTTGCTTTTCGGTTGCATTGTCGCAATCCATCCGCGCCGGATCAATATCTCCATCCCCTGCGCAGATGCATCAGGGCGCGCAGAGAATCGAGATCGCTGAAAAGCTAAAAGCCCGAGACTTGAGCCTTCTGTTCAAAAAGGCACAACCGCTTGGTCGAGGTCTCCATCCTCGGCCTCGGCGCCCTGG
>JBEKCX010000081.1:0-9496 GCA_050014655.1 Occallatibacter sp.
CGGGCGGCCTCCGACGGGTTATATGAACTGCCCAACATACGAAAAACGCCCCGATCTCATGCCCTCGCGGAAAAATACCAGCGACAGGCTCTTGTAACTCGACGTTTTTCAGAGGCTCCCTAAATGAATCCCTCGAACTTCGGGATGACAATTCCATCCACAGCATCAATGCAAAGCCCAAGAACATTATCGATGGCAAGGTCCGCCAACTCCTGCGGCAACGCTCCTTCGTCGAACGATACAAACGGGCTGCCAACGCCGCGCTGCACATACACGGCACCTTGAAGTTCTGCGGGATCGTGGAGCGTAGGCTTAATTTCTGCGCTGTCCTGCAAGCGGTGGATTATCTCGCTATCGAGAGTAGCGGACCGGATATGTTCCATCTGGTAGGCCTGCGGAATAACGATGTGAAAATGACGATGCTTGTCAATGTTGGCAAGTTGCCCAATCCATCCCAGTTGCGTCGGACCATTCCCTCCGTTGTATGGCTGCAACCGCTCGATCTCTGCAACAACTTCAGGCGCGACTCAAGGAAGGGACTTCTTAAAGAAACTGGAGGGCACAGGCAGTGCGTAAGGGATGGGTGGACTCCCTTGAGTGGGCACGTTCGGACACAAAGGGAAGCGGCAATCCCGTTCCCAATCTTTCGGCAATGCGATTCTAGTGGGCTTACTCTTGACGAGCTCGAAAGCCAAGTGGTCGAGCGCGGAGCGCAGTTGGTAAACAATCTCCCCGGCGAGAATAGCGATCTCGATGGGAGGCTCGGTGGGAAAGCGAAGTTTCTTTGTGCCTTCACTCTCATCGACGACAAGATTAGTATCGTCACTCGTGTATCCGGCGGCGCAGAGTTCGAGCGTCTTCAGATGCTCCGCTGCACGCTCAACCTTTCGCTTGGCTGAACCTATACCATTCATGACAAAGTGATTATACTAATCTCCACCGCAAACGGAGTGCGCAAGGGGATCGAAATGATCGTCAGAATTGTAGGCTGGCTGATTGACCTGGGCGAGTTGCTCTTCGTCCTCAACCTGCTCACTCTGCTTATAGCGGCTCCCGTGAAGCGTTTCCGATGGTTTGCCGGCTTCCTTCTCTACATGTCTGGCTACGTCTGGGCTATGACGCTAATTGCGTGGTGCGCAGTGGTAGTGCACGCGGGGTGGGGATGGTTTCTAACGATCCTCGGTCTGGCGTTTGCAGGCGTCGGTATTGTCCCAGTCGCTTTCTTTTGTCTTCTGTTTAGCCGAAGCTGGGCTTCGTTATGGGAGTTGCTCTTCCAGTTCGTTCTAGCCGCTTGCGGGTACGCGTTTGGCCCTCGCCTTATGGGGGAGGACTAGCGTTTTCCAGATCAACGCAGATTTCAGACGTTACCCGCGGCTGGGGCAGCCCGGAGTGAGCGCGGGGGCAGGCGTTCCGGGCGGAAGGCGCTGGTCTTAGACTGGATCTATGGCGTTGACCTTTCACGTCGAGCATTTCGGTTGCCGGGCCGCTCGCGCGGATGGCGAGGCGGTGAGCGGCCGGCTGCGCGTGGCGGGGCTTTGGGAGGGTGAGCCCTCGGCGGCCGATGTGGTGATTGTGAATACGTGCAGCGTAACGGCGGAGGCCGACCGCGCGGCGCGGGCGTTCATCCGCCGGGCGCACCGGGTGAATCCGGCGGCGCGGATCGTGGTGACCGGTTGTTATGCGCAACGCGCGCCCGAAGACCTGGCTGGAATGGCCGGCGTGGCCGCCGTGGTGGGCAACAGCCACAAGGCGCTGGCGCCGGAGATTGTCTTGGGATTGGCTCGCGATGGGGCCGGCGTTGGTCTTGCCGCGCCGAAGGAATTGGTGAGTGTGGAGTCGATTGTGGCTGGCGGCGCGCGCGCTTCCGCGCCCGTCTGGGCGGACGACCGCTTCGCCCACTCGTTTCTTGAGGAGGCGCAGGTTGTGCCGGGCGCGCAGACCAGGCCCAACCTGAAGATTCAGGAGGGATGCGGGAACCGATGCTCGTTTTGCGTAATTCCGCAGACGCGCGGATCGTCGAGAAGCCTGCCGGCGGCCGCCATTTTGAAGCAGGTGGAGGGGTTTGTGGCCGCCGGAGGCAAGGAGCTGGTGCTCTCGGGGATCAACCTGGGGCGCTGGGGGCGCGATTTGGCCGGTCCTGCTTATGAACGAACGGATCGAGATTCGCGGTTTCCCACCCTTTCCGCTGAAGGGGGAGACGCGGGTTCTTCGACTTCGGTCGCTGCGGCGACCTTCGCTCAGAAGGATCGGGCACTCGGCGAAGAGGCTTCGGCGCCGCGGTCGCTGGCGGGGCTTGCCCGGCGGATTCTGGAGCAAACTGGACTTGCGCGCCTGCGTCTCAGCTCCATCGAGCCGATGGACTGGGATGCGGAGTTGATCGGGCTGATGGCGGAGTTTGCCCATCCAAACTCAAGCAGCCCGCGGCTGGCGCGCCACGCGCATCTGCCGCTGCAATCCGGCTCCGACGCGGTGCTGCGGCGAATGCACCGGCGCTACCGGCCCTGGCACTACGTGGAAAAGGTGGAGGCGCTGCTGCGCGCCGCCGGGCCGGAGCTGACCCTGGGCGCCGACGTGATGGTGGGCTTCCCCGGTGAGACCGACGCCGAGTTCGAGGAGACGCTGGAGCTGGTCCGCTCGGTGCCCTTCGCCTATCTGCACCTGTTTCCGTTTTCGCCCCGGCCGGGGACGCCGGCATGGGCGCTGCACGCCCAGCGGCCGGTTCGAGCCGCTGTGGTCGAGGAGCGGATGGCAGTGCTGCGGGCATTGGCGGCGGAAAAGAGCCAAGCCCACCGAAGGCGCTTTGTGGGGCGGGAGTTGGAGGCCATCACGCTGCGCACTCCGGCGGAGATGACGGCTCGCGGCAGAACAGCTGCCCTGACGGAGAACTTCCTTCCCGTTGAGCTTGAGGGCCGGCTGGATTCCAACCGGCTAGTGCGCCTGCGGGTGACGGGGCTGACGGCCGAAGGGACATTGAAGGCGGTCTTGGAGCCGGCCGAGGGAATTCAGTACGCTGCCACTGCGATGTCCGTCAGAGCGAAATCCGTTCCCTTGAAGAGCAACTCCTCGCCGGTTTCCCTAGCCAGAGCATAGGAGATGCAGTCGCCGAAGTTCAGCTTTGCCGGATGCCGGCCCTTGCCGAAGCGCTTGAATGCCTCGCACGCCAGACGCGCCTGCGACTCGGTAAGAGGGGCAATCTCCATCCGGCTATGAGCCAGAAATAGGTCAAGATCGCGCAGACCGTCCTCACCGTTACGTCCCAGCAGGGTCATGGTTGCCTCAAGGAAGCAGGTAGCGGGGAATCGGCAAATAGGGTTATCCTCGATCGCGTCAGCAATCCGCTGAGCCTCCGGTTCCGCAAACAGAATCGCAAGTACGGCGGATGTGTCGACGATCATGTGGGGAGTCCGTTCTCGTCATAACCGAGGATCTCATCGCTGGATCGGGGATCAAGCACTGGAAGCGATGCGCAATGCCTTCCGATTGCCATCAACTCCGAGGCGAGAGACCGGCCAAAGCGGCGTTTCCGCTCTTCTCGGGCCAGCCGCTCCCGCATGGAAACGATCACCGCAACGGTAATCGTCTCGCCGGTGGCGGCGGCGAGTTGGCGGGCGAGGCGGTCGGCTTCGGGGGCTTTGATGCTCAGCGCCATGGTACCTGACCTCCTACTTGTCTACCTGTATATACGATAGCACAACTTTGATTGCGGCTTTTCGGCAACCACTCCCCTCCACCCAATGGACGGTTGTCAGAGCGATCCCCGGATTGGACCAGCCGGTAACGGACGGTCTTCGCATTCCTCGCACTGCGAACCCGAATCCCTCTAAACCCTTTGTTCAGAAGAGCCGGGCCAATGCTATACTTACCGTGCGTTCGTGGGCCCGCGGCCATTTCGGCTTTTTGCCGCAAGCGGGCAATGACGACTTTGGGAGGAGCACCATCGCACTCGACAAGCGTTCGGCAAAGTCCTTTATCCGCATCAACGACCGAATTCGCGCGCGCGAAATTCGCGTAATCGACGAAAACGGCGAACAGTTGGGCATCATGCCGCCCTTCGAGGCGCTGAGGATTGCCCGCGAGCGCGCCCTGGATCTGGTCGAGGTCTCGCCCAACACCACTCCCCCGGTCTGCCGCATCCAGGATTACGGCCGCTACCTTTACGAAAAGGACAAGAGCGAGCGCGCCGCCCGCAAACGGCAGAAGGTAATCGTGGTCAAGGAGGTCAAGTTCTCGGTGACCGTGGACGAGCACGACTACCAGACCAAGAAGAACCAGGCGATCCGCTTCCTGGTCGATGGCGACAAGGTGAAGGCCAGCCTGCGCTTCCGCGGCCGGCAGATGGCTCACCGCGAGCTGGGCTATAAGATCATCAACCGCCTCATCCAGGACGTTGGCGAGGCGGGGCTGGTGGAGTTCATGCCGCGCATGGAAGGCACCATTCTGCACGCCATTCTGGCTCCTGCCAAGAAGCAGGATGCGCCCAAACCCAAGCCCCCCGCGCCTCCGCAAGCGGCCTCGCCGCGCCCGCCGGTTCCGCAAGTGCAGTAAGTCGACCTGCGCGAAGCAGTCACCGAAGACCCTCGCGTAAAGGGCGATCCGGCCAGGATCGCCCTTTACGCTTTGAGCCACGTTGAGCCGGGCGCCCCAGGTCTCGATTTCTGAGACCTGGAACTCCTAAAAAGCTTCTTAGGGTAGCGCATACCAGGAGCCTTTGCCGGTTCCATGCCGGTTAAGATGTCCCCTTTCAACCAAGCTGTGGAAATGGTCCTTCAATGTGTTGCGGCTGGCGCCGGTAGCGCGGACCATGTCGGCCATGGTGGCGCGGCCGTGCTGCCGGACGTAGTCGAGGATCTGGAGGTCCAGCTCGGGCAGGGCGGCAATCACTACGCGCTCGCGCTCCACCTTGGCGTCCAGTCGGCGCTCCTGCTGCTGCAGGGCCCGCAGAAAAAAGATCAGCCACGGCTGCCAGTTCGGCGCGACGGTACGGAGAGTGCCCTGCGTCTGGCGTAGCGCCAGGTAGTAACCCTCTTTGCTGTTCTCGATCACGCCTTCCAGAGAACTGTACGGCACATAGGCGTACCCGGCCTTCAGTAACAGGAGCGTGGTGAGCACACGGCTCAAGCGCCCGTTGCCGTCCTGGAAGGGGTGGATTTCAAGAAAGACAACTGTAAAGATGGCGATGACGAGCAGCGGATGAAGCCGCTTCAGTTCCTGGGCTTCCCGGAGCCAGGCGACCAGTTCGGCCATCAGCCGGGGCGTGTCGAAGGGCGATGCGGTCTCGAAGACAACAGCAATCTGCTGCCCGGCGTCGTCGAAGGCGGCGACGCTGTTGGGCAGTGTCTTGTATTCGCCGCGGTGCCGGTCGTCCTTCTCGCTGTACTGCAGAAGATCGCGGTGGAGCTGCTTGATATGGTTCTCCGTTACCGGAATCTCCGGCCACGCATGGAAGATGGTCTCCATGACCTCGGCGTAACCGGCAACCTCCTGCTCGTCACGGGTGGCAAAGGACTTGATCTCCAGGTTGGCGAGCAGGCGCTCCACGTCGCGGTCGGAGAGCTTGCTGCCCTCGATGCGCGTGGAGGAGCCGATGCTCTCAATAGTCGCCACGCGGCGCAGGGCGCTCAGGCGCTCGGGCGCCAGGGTTCCCAGCGCGCGCCACGCCCCTTTGAACTCGTCGATCTCGGCGATCAGCGTGAGCACTTCGGGGGTAATCGGGATGTCGGCGGTCTCGAACATCTGGCCCTCACACCCATATATACACCCATAAGCACCCATAAATCCACCCAAGATGCCCTGGCGCAAGGGTTCAAGCTTGTCCGGTGGGCCAAAACAAGCTTGGCGCGATGCGGCAGCACTTCAAAGGGCCGGAGGACGGGCGAAAGAAACCGAGCCTGCGGCGGCAGACCCCGTTATGAAAGGCTTGGAAGCTGTGGATTCCGCGAGAAGCGGTCCGCTACTGCAGCCAGCGCAGCCCGGCGGGCTTGACCGGCGGCACGGGTAATACGATGAAGCGCTCATGCCAGTGGCCGTCTTCGCGGTGTGGAGGGTTGCCGACGATGCGCGCCGCGGCGGAGTTGCGCTCTTCCAGGGCCAGGCCGGGCAGGCCGCCGACGATGGCCTGCAACTGGTCGTGATTCGGCGGGCGGTTGGTGGCCAGAGGGATGACGGAGCGCAGCGCGGCGTAAGCCTCGGCCAGATCGCTCACCTTCGCCCGGCGCCGGGGAGGCAGGGGCTCGAGTCCCAGGGACTTCCAGGCCGCGAAGGGGTAACTCTCGACCAGAATGCGCTCCTGACCCTGGCCGGGCGTCGAGCCAAGCTGGTCGCCCGAGGCAAGCCGCCGCCAGCCGCGCCGGCAGAGCGCGTCGTACACGTCCAGGCAGAACTCGGCGAAGATGCGGCAGGTGAGGGGCTTGACCAGGCCGGGCAGGCCGGTCTTAGCCACGCGGTTCAGCTGGCGGTCGCCCACCCGGGCATGCTGGAATCCGTTCGAGCGCGACTTCCAGGCCTGCGGTCCATCCAGCACCATGATCCGGATGCCGCGCACCCCGCAGAGGTGGTTCAGGCGGCCGGCCAGCAGGTTGGCGTCCACCGGGCCATCGGGGGCGGGACGAAGTTCAGCATCCAGGCCGGGCGCGAAGGACGGAATGATCTCGCAGGAGATTGGAGTCTGGCTCGGCTCCGATCCATTCGGCCCGGCAAACTTCAGCCTCAGGGGCAGGGCGGTGCCCGAATGCAGCGGGTTGGGAGAGTGCTGCGGAGGCATGCGGTCCAGCACCACAATGCCCAGATGCGACCACAGGCGGTAAGCGAGATCGACGGAGAGGACGGCCATGGTCCAACCCTCCAAGGTTCAACGCTACGTCCGCGGCCAGGTTGCGGACAACGGAGGACCGGAGCAGGTTGGCCCTCGGTTAGAGGCCTTGGCCGCAATTGAAACAGGTTGCCGAAACGGAACGAGAGGAGGGTTCTCGGGGAGAAGACCGGCCCGGCAAGACGACATTGCCGGACATTTTCTCGCCGCAGCTGCGGCTCCCATTGATTCGGAGGGATTCTCCCCAAGGATTGAGGCCGATGCACCTTCATTGCCGGCGCGGCGAAGATCTGCCTGCTTTGCCTTCCGCGCGCCGGCGGTGTACAGCGGGTGGCCGGATGCGGTATCTTGGGGTCTAGCCCATGATTTTTTCGCGCGATTATATCGGGTATCTGGCCCGCCGCACGGTCAAGCACCTCATCGACGCCAAGATGATTACCACCAGCGACTTGAAGGTGTGCGAAGCGCGCGTCACGGAGGCCCTGCTCGAAGAGCTTTCCCTCGAGGACCGCATCAACGAAGAGGTGCGCGTGATTCTGGACGCCTACTCCGAGGAGATGCGCCGCTCCGGCGCGCAATACGCCGAGATGTTCAAGAAGGTCAAGACCGAGCTGGCCAAGAAGTACAAGGCGGTGCTATGAGGATCAGCCCCGACAAGCTGAACAAGCTGGCCCACGCCGTGGCCGACACCTTGGCCGAGACCGACGAGGTAGGCTTTCTGGAGGATCGGAACACCATTCGCCAGGAGGCGCGCAAGGCGCTCACGGCGCTGCTCACCCAGGAGGCCGGCATCGATACCGCGGCGCGGCTGAAGATCGCCAACCAGCGCAAGATCATCGTCGAAGGCTCGCAGGAGTGGGATATTCTCTACCGCAAGTATTACAACGACGAGGTCAAAAAGCTGGGGATCTGAGGCTGCTGCACGCCGGCCTCAGAGCGTCCTTGGTTTCGCCCCGGTCTTTTGCTAAAGCAATGCGGGAATTCTGGCTTTGCAGTGGGTGCCGCTGGGTTTGCGCTGTGTGCGGGTAAAATGGCGGAATGAAGGTACAGATGTATGGGGTTGCCTGGTGTGGGGACTGCCGCGCGGCCAGGAAGTTTCTCGATTCGCATGGCATTGCCTACACCGAAATCGACGTGGACCGCGACCCGGCTGCCAGGGCCGAGCTGGTGCACCGCGTGGGCAAGCGCGCCGTTCCGCAACTGGTGATCGACGGCGAGTGGTTCCAGCCCTACAAGCCGGGCCGCGGTTTGCTCCTGGATGAGCTTCACGAGCGCTTGGGCATTCCTCGCGCCTGACGGCGCTTTCCTCGTACAATCGAGAGTTGGCAGGGGTCGCGCAACGCGGCTCCGGTAAGGAGTTCTCCCTTGATCGACCGCTATACTCGCCCGGCGATGGGCCGCATCTGGACCGATGAGAACAAGTACCACTGCTGGCTCCGGGTGGAGTCGGCGGCGAGCACGGTGCTGGCTGAGGACGGCATGATTCCCGCCTCGGCGGCCGAGGCCATGGCCACCAAGGCCGGCTTCAGCGTGGCTCGCATTCAGGAGATCGAGGCCGAGGTGAAGCACGACGTGATCGCCTTCACCACGGCAGTCGCAGAGACTCTCAAAGAGCAGGGGCTCGAAGCCGAGTCACGCTGGCTGCACTATGGGCTGACCTCGAACGACATCGTCGATACCGCCCAGGCCTTGCAGGTTGCTGAGGCCTCCGCGCTGATTCATTCCGGCATCGCCGCCCTGCTCGAAGTGCTCAAGCGTCGCGCCATCGAATTCAAGTACACGCCCACCATCGGGCGCACCCACGGCATTCATGCCGAGCCGACAACCTTCGGCCTCAAGCTGCTCAACTGGTACGCGGAGATGGAGCGCAACGCTGCCAGATTTGCCGCGGCGGCCGAGGATATGCGCGTCGGCAAGCTCAGCGGCGCGGTAGGCACCTTCGGCCATCTGAAGCCGGAGCACGAGGAGCGCATCTGCGCGCGGCTCGGCCTCAAGCCCGCGCCGGTGGCGACGCAGGTCATCCAGCGCGACCGGCACGCGGCTTACATCTCCACGCTGACCATCCTCGGCAGCACGCTCGACAAGATTGCCCTGGAGGTGCGCCACCTGCAGCGGACCGAGGTGCGCGAGGCGCAGGAGTACTTCAGCGTTGGTCAGAAGGGCTCCTCGGCCATGCCGCACAAAAGGAACCCCATCACCGCCGAGCAGATCAGCGGCCTGGCGCGCGTGCTGCGCGGCAATGCGCAGGCGGCCTTCGAGAACGTCGCCCTGTGGCACGAGCGCGACATCTCGCACTCGTCGGTGGAGCGGGTGATCTTTCCCGACTCGACCATTCTGGCGGACTACCTGCTGGCTAAGACCACCGGCCTGATCGACCGCCTGTTGGTCTATCCCGAGCGCATGAAGCGCAATCTCGAAAGCACCGGCGGCCTGATCTTCAGCGGCCAGCTGCTGCTCGACCTGGCCGAAGCCGGAATGCTGCGCGAGGACGCCTACCGGCGGGTGCAGTCGCATGCCACGCGCGCCTGGAAAGAAGAGCTGGTCTTCCGCGACGAGGTGGCACGGGATGCGGCGATTGCCGCTCTGCTCAGCCCGGAAAAGCTGGATCGCACCTTCGATTACACGCGGCAATTGGGCAACGTGGATGCGATCTTCAAGCGCGTGCTGGGTGAGTAGGCTGGATTGAAT
>JBEKCX010000082.1:0-9469 GCA_050014655.1 Occallatibacter sp.
GACGAGCAGATAGCCGCGGCGCAGGCACTCGTCGCGCATCCAGTCTTCCATGACCTTGCGGACGATGGCGCCCTTGGGATGCCAGAAGATGAGTCCCGCGCCGGCGATCTCCTGGATGCTGAAGAGGTCCAGTTGCCTGCCCAGCAGGCGATGATCGCGCCGGGCCGCTTCTTCAAGGCGGGCGAAGTGGGCGTCCAGTTCCTTTTGCGAGAAGAAGGCGGTGCCGTAGATGCGCTGCAACTGGGGATTCTTCTCGTCGCCGAGCCAGTAGGCGCCGGCCAGCGAGAGGACTTTGAAGGCCTTGACGCGGCCGGTCGAGGGCACGTGGGGGCCGCGGCAGAAGTCGACGAAGCTGCCGTTGCGATAGAAGCTGACCTGGTCGCCGGGCTGGGTGAATTTGGTCACGAAGTGGGTCTTCATGAAGTCGCCGTCGCGGCTGAAGCCTTCCAGGCTTTCATCTCTTGGAGCAAATTCGTGCAAGAAAGGTTCGTCGCGCGCCACCACCTCGGCCATTTTGGCCTGGATGGCGGCGAGGTCTTCGGGCGTGAAGTTGGTTGGGCGATAGAAGTCGTAGAAGAAGCCCGAGTCGGTAGCCGGGCCGTGGCCGAGCTTGGTCTCGGGAAAGAGCTCAAGCACGGCGGTGGCCAGCACGTGGGCGGCTGAGTGGCGGACGACCTTGAGCGCGTCGGGATCGGTCTCCTTGACAAGTTCCAGGCGCGTGTCGGCGGTGAGCGGAGTGGTCAGATCCACCAGGCGCGGGGCAGCCGAGTCTTCGGCGGCGTACATCGCAGCCTCATCCGGCTGGCCGTCTTGAGCGGCGCTGGCCGCGGCCGCGCCGTTGACCGGAGTCAGGCGGGCCACAACGGAAACCGCCGCCAGGCGCGGCGAAATGGAGTTGGCAATATCGAGTGGCGTTGTGCCGGAGGGCACTTCGCGAATGGCCCCGTCGGGCAGGTGCACGGCAATGGTCTCGGCGCTCATAATGATTGGGTTTCCTGCAATTCTTCGCCGGAGAGGAAGAACCTCCGCCAAAACAACAGAATAGTTGCCGCGGGCCGCTGGCGTCGAGGAACCCGGGCCGCGCGGGAGCGGGATGAGACCGGAAGCGGAAACTTGAAAGAGTCTTTGTCCCTGCGGCGGAATCTTTTTTGATGAGGGGGAAAGAAGGTGGGAATGCGCTGGATTTCGTTGCTTTGCTGGCTGGGGATTTGTTTTGCGGTGGCGGGTCTTGGCGGGCGTTTGACGGCAGCCGAAATTACCGGATGGTACCGGACGCTGGTCAGGCCGGGGATCGCTCCGCCAAACTGGGTGTTTGGCCCGGTGTGGACCCTGCTCTATGCGCTGATGGCGATTGCCGCGTGGCGGGTTTGGCTCGCTGCGCCCTCATCGATGCGAACCTGGGGGCTGGCGCTGTTCATGGTGCAACTGGGGCTGAATCTTGCCTGGTCGTGGATATTCTTCCGCCAGCACGCGATCGGGGCGGCGCTCGTGGAGGTGGTGCTGCTGTGGGTCGCAATTGGGGCCACGGCGCTGGTGTTTGCGAGGGTTGCGCCGTTGCCGGCGTGGCTGATGGCGCCCTATTGGGTGTGGGTGAGCTTTGCCACGATACTGAATGCGGCCTTCTGGCGGGCGAACGGAAACGGCTGAGAGCACGCCGGTCCGGCGTTTCCCCGTCGCTGCCTCCTTCTACTCGTAGCGGAGGGCCTCGATGGGGTCCAGGTTGGCGGCCTTCCAGGCCGGATAGATGCCGAAGAGCAGGCCGATGGCGCAGGAGACGCCGAAGCCGATCAAGACCCAAACGGTGGAGAGCGTGGCGGGCAGGCCGATGGGCAACTCGTAGACGATCCAGGTGAGTCCAGCGCCCACGAGCACGCCGACAACGCCCCCCACTGCGCACAGGGTAATGGCCTCGGTCGTGAACTGGGTGAGGATCATGTGCTTGCTGGCGCCGATGGCCTTGCGCACACCGATCTCGCGGGTGCGCTCAGTGACCGAGACCAGCATGATATTCATTACGCCCACGCCACCCACCAGCAGGCCGACGCTGGAGACGGCGACCATGAAGCCGAACAATCCGCCGGTGATGCTGCCCCAGAGCTTGGTGAGCGAGTCGGGCCCGAAGATCTCGAAGTTGTCGTCGGCCGAGACCTTCACCCTGCGCCGGATGCGCAGCATCTCGCGAATCTCGTCCTCGACCAGCGACTTGTTCCCGGGGTCGTCGTACTTCACCGCGACCCACAGATCCTTGACCTCCGGGTGCAGGCTGTGGAAGGTTCCCATGGGAAAGATGATCTCGTTGTCGTTGGGGTTCTTGCCGCTGCCAAAGGGCTGCTTCTGCTTGTCGAAGACGCCGATCACGGTGTAGAGTCCGGTGGCCACGTTGACTTCCTTGCCGATGGGGTCCTCGCCGTTCACAAAGAGCTCTTCCGCGGTGTCGTGGCCCAGCACGCATACCGCCGCATGACGCTGGTCCTCTTCGTCGGTAAACATGCGGCCCGCCTGCAAGGTGAAGTTCGAGACATCCGCGACTTGCGCCGTGTCGCCGTTCAGAATGGCGCCCGCAACCTTGTGCCCCTGGTACTTTACGCTCACATCGCCCACGCCGAACTGCTTGGTGTAGCGGTATCCTCCGTCAACAGCCACGACGTGGGGCAGCGTGCGCAGGGCCAGCACATCGTCCAGGGTCAGCTTCTTGCGCGTGAGCTGCTCGGTGGTGGGGCGCACGCCGATCACCGGCATGTGGAAGACCCAGAAGACATTCGATCCAAACGAGTCGGCAAAGTCGGCGACCCGGTTGTTGAGCCCGTTGATGACCGACGAGATGACGATCACCGTGGTCACGCCGATGACGATGCCCAGGATGGTCAGCCCCGAGCGCAGCTTGTTCTTCCTCAGGGTATCGAGGGCCATCTTGATCGATTCGCGATTTTGTCCTTGCGCCATGGGAAGCCTAGTTGTCAGTTGTCAGTGATCAGTTGTCAGTGTTCTTCAGAGATTCGAGCAAGGAAAAGAGCATTTTCCCGACTTCATGCGAAAGTCCCTCGGCCTCATCAAGCAGCCTGGGGTTCCCAAGTTCCAGTGCGCGTGCGATCTCGAGCTGCGTTTGCACCTCGAAGTTAGCCCCGCGAGCGATCCCAAGGAATTGCTTGAATTCGCCGGTCCCGAGCCTCCCCTGCCCTTCCGCTATGTTGCTGGGCACGGATACCGCAGAGCGCCGAATCTGACTTGAGAGGCCGTAAATCTCTTCACGGGGAAAATCCTTCGTCAGCCGGTAGATCGCGACGGAGAGCTGTATAGCTCTCTGCCAAACCAGCAAATCCCGAAACGACTGCACCATTACGCAACTCCTAACCCCTAACCCCTAACCCCTAATCCCTGATCCCTGATCCCTAACCCCTGCTTCTCACATCTCCGCCCTGAGCGCCACCACCGGGTCGAGCCGGGCGGCCTTGCTGGCCGGATAGACGCCGAAAAAGACTCCAACGGCGGTGGCCATGAACAGCCCCAGCAAGACGCTCCACAATTGCACGCTGGTGGGGAATCCGACAGCGATCGTAATGATCTTGGCCACGGCGACGCCGAAGAGCACGCCGATGGCTCCGCCGACTAGCGCCATGGTCGAGCTTTCGATGAGAAACTGGAGCAGAATGTCGCGCTGCCGGGCGCCCAGCGCCTTGCGCACGCCGATCTCGCGGGTGCGCTCGGTGACGCTGACCAGCATGATGTTCATGATTACGATGCCGCCCACCACCAGCGAGACGGAGGCTATGCCGATGATCACGTTGAAAAAGATGGTGGAGATCTGTTTCCAGAGGTCCAGGAAGGTATCGTTGGTCTCGATCTCGAAGTCGTCCGGCTGGCCGACGGCATCGTGGCGGCGGGCGCGCATCATCACGCGCACCTCGTCCTTGGCCCGCTCCATTACTTCGGCATTCCCGTTGGCGCGGCCATAGATGGTCAACGAGTCGTTGTAGCCGTAGGTCTGCTGGTAGGTGGTGAAGGGCACGGCCACCCAGTTGTCCATCGACTGGCCCAGCATCTTGCCCTGGCGGTCGCCCACACCCACGATGGTGAACGGGATGCCGCCGACGCGGATCTCCTTGCCGATGGGGTCGCCGTCGCCCAGCAGGTTGTCCACAATGTCGTAACCCACGATCACGTTGTGGGTGGCCTTGTCGTCGTCGGCGGGCGTAAAGCCGCGGCCCAGCGCGATGTCGAGGTTGTCCAGCGAGACCATGGTCCAGGTGATGCCGCGCATGTCGGTATCGGAACTGGAGTGGCCGTTGTAATTCACAGTGCCGCTGCGGTCCAGCCGCACGCCCACTTCGCCGCACGCCGTGCAACTGTCGCGGATGGCCTCATAGTCTTCGTTGCGCAGTTTCTTGCGCTTCTGATAGCGGAAGTACTCCTCGGCGGAGAAGATGACGCCGGGCATCTGCTGCACCGTAAAGACGTCGGCGCCATGGCTGATGATCTTGGTGGTGACGTACCGATTGGCGCCATTCACCAGGGTAATGACCATGATGACCGAGGCCACGCCCATCACCACGCCAAGCAGCGTGAGGATGGTGCGGAGCTTGTTGGCCCATAGGGATTGCAGCGCGAGTTTGAAGGCCTCACTGAATAGCATGGTCCCGCTTGCTTTCGCAACGCTCGAAGATCGAAGAACTTCACACCCTTCCGCTGAGGGAAGACAAAAGGACAGAACGCCCGGCACCGGCCATCTCCGGGCGCGCATCAAGATCTGCCCGGCTCCCCCGGTCTACGCAGTCTCCGCCCGTCGAAGCTCCAGGGCGGCTACTCCTATGGACGGATCAGAGGCCCTTCAGGCCGCGTCCCGGGTTCAGCGGCGGCTGCGGCTGTCTTGCCTTTGGGGGCTGGTTTGCCCCCTAGTTGATTACGCAGACTTGCGTGAGGCGGTTCCAGAGGCTGGCTGATGTTGCCGCAAAGAACGGACCGGGAGCGGGTTTTTCGACCGCGAGGCTACCTGCCGGAGCTGCCAAACCCCTTCTCAGCGCGGGCTGACACTTCCAGTGTTTCCACTTCTTGGACTGGCCCTGTCAACACAGGGACCGGAATCATCTGAGCGATCTTCTCGCCGGCCTTGAGTTCGACCTCCGCCTGGCCCAGGTTGGTCATGAGCACAAGAATCTCGCCCCGGTAACCGGCGTCGATCACCCCGGCGGTGGTGGCAATGCTTCTGGCCGCCATCGAGGAGCGGTCGCGCACCAGCAGGCCCAGCGGAGCGCCGGTAGCCGGGTGACGCGCCTCGACGGCGATGCCGGTGCGCACCTTGACAGTGCTTCGCGGAGCGAGAAGCGTGGCTTCCAGCGCGAACAGGTCGTAGCCCAGGTCTTCGCCGGGGTGCGCCACCACCGGCAGCCGGGCACCCTCTTCCAACAGCTTCACACGCAGCATGGATTGATGGTAGCGGAGCGGGGTTGTCCGCCCCAAATGGTCAGCCCCGGCGGGGAGGGTTCCCAACCGGGGCTGTCGTCTGTGGTCCCAGCGGCGAAGACCCGCCGACTAGGGTCGAGCAAATTCGGCAAAAGGACCTGTAAGCCGAATTCTGTCGTGTGCGGTCATTCCTCTAGACGCCGCGTCGCCGCGGACGTTCATCAGCGACCTACCCGGAGGTTTCGGCACTTGCTGCGAGCCGCCTGGGCGCACCGGGCCGGTGCGCAGCGCTGCAAGGCTCGATGCAAACGCTTCCCTCCCTATTTGGTCTTGCTCCGTGTGGGGTTTACCCTGCCCCCGGCGTTACCGCCGGAGCGGTGCGCTCTTGCCGCACCATTTCACCCTTACCCCGGCGCTGGAGTTTCCGCAACGGCGGGCGTACCCGCCTAGGCGGGCCAACTCGGGTATTGCGTTTCCAGGGCGGCCCTCCCGAAGGAGGGGTAGCCGAGGCGGTATATTTTCTGTGGCACTCGCCGTCCACGGGCCTTGAAGCCCGCGTCCCGGACGTTATCCGGCACACTGCCCTGCGGAGTTCGGACTTTCCTCCCCCGGTTGCCCTCGCTTGCGCCAGAGCCTCCGGCAGCGACCGCCCGGTCCTCCTGCCAGGGTCTAGTGTAGCGCAGATCTGGGTTCTTCAGATGCCGGGTTCGCTCCCAGTCGAGCGATAGCGGAATGTGCTATCATGCTCTCGGTGTGCTGGGACCAGAAGGGCCGGTTTCCTTTGCCATGAACAAGGCGCGACAGGCTACGTTGAACGCCGTCTTCGCCCGTCCAACCAAAGCGGACATCCGCTGGTCCGCGATTGAATCGCTGATTCGCGCATTGGGAGGCGAGGTAACGGAGCGCGCGGGGAGCCGAGTGGCGGCACGATTGAACGGCGTGACCGCGGTCCTTCACCGTCCGCACCCTCGGCCCGAAACCAAGAAAGGCGCGGTCGAAGCAGTTCGCCAGTTTCTTATGAATGCGGGGGTGAAGCCATGATGGAATACAAGGGTTATTCCGCCGGACCTATCGACTTCGATCCGGAGGACAAGACATTTTCCGGCACGGTCGCAGGGCTTCGGGATGTGATTCATTTTGAGGGAAGAACGGCGGCTGAGCTGGAGCGCGCCTTCCGCGAAAGTATCGACAGCTATCTGGAGCTTTGCGCCGAGACCGGCCAGCAGCCCGACCGCCCCTTCAACGGCAAGATTCTCGTGCGCACCGAGCCGGAGCTGCACCGCAAGGCGGCTCTACGCGCGGCGGTCGAGGGCGTGAGTTTGAGCCGCTGGATCTCGCGGCAGATCGAAAGCGCGCGGTGAGCCGGCTATACTGTCCCTTGCCTATGCGCCGCACCATCGCAGTTGCGCTCACCGTCCTCTTCTGCTGGACGCTGATCGCGCCCATCTTTGGCCCCGGCGCCGACGCGAATCTGCCCCCATGCTGCCGCCGCAACGGCAAGCATCACTGCATGATGCGCAGGATGGGGCAGCTCAACGGCAACCAGAGGGGATTCACCTCCGTTACGGAGAAGTGCCCCTGCCAGCCGGCAAGCACCTGCGCCGTTCATTCTCCCGTCTTCAAGCAGGAAACCGGAAGCCGATTCCACGCCCAGGTTGCGCGCCGCGCGGCCCCCGCTGCGCGAACTGAGGCCCTTTGCCGCATCGCATTTCTCTGCAGCAATCCCAAGCGCGGCCCTCCTTCTCCTCTCGCCTGACAACTCGCGATTCCTTGTGGATGGGATTGGCGTTGCCGGTTCCGTCCCGTTGTCGTGCGCTTTTCAAAGCAAGAGGAGATTCCATGCAATGCAAGCTGTTGCTGGCGCTGCTGCCAGCCGTCTGCCTATGCGGGCAGCCATACTCAATCTATGCTCAGCATAGCCCTGCCGCCGAAACCCCCGTTGCCGCCGGCCGCATCGCCGGAGTCTTGAAAGATCCCTCCGGCGCGGTCGTCCCGGCAGCGAAGATTGAACTCAAGAACCTCGCCTCGGGAGTCAAAGATTGCGTACTGTCCGACCGACAGGGCCGTTTCGTCTTCGATAAAGTTCCCGTGGGCCGCTACCAACTCACAGTCCATGCAACAGGCTTCGATATCGCAGTCATTTCCGATCTTTCCGTCGCCGCCGGGACTGAGACGGCCGCCAATGTAACCCTGAAGATCGCTCCGGTGCAAGCCTTTGTCGAAGTAAATGGCTCCTCGATGGCAACCGCGGCTGCAACGCGGCACAAGGTGGATGCCGGGGATCAGGCGCGCAGCCGCAACGCAGCCGAGCTGGTGGGCGACGCGCCCGGCGTCAGCCTGCGCGAAAACGGCCAACTGGCTAGCATTCCCTTTCTTCATGGCCTGGGGGATGAACGCACCAAGCTGGTGGTCGATGGCATGACGGTCTCCTCCGCATGCCCAAACCACATGAACCCGCCGCTCTCCTACATCGCCCCCTCCCATGCAGCCGAGGTAACTGTCTTGGCCGGTATAACGCCGGTCAGCCTGGGCGGCGACAGCCTGGGCGGAACGGTCGCCATCGACTCGCGCGATCCGGCCTTCGCCAATGCGGGCGAGCGGTTGCACGAGGAAGGCGGCTCCACAGGTTTCTATCGCTCGAACGGCCAGAACTATGGAGGCTCGTTTTCCGAGTGGGTCGCCAACCGCAATATGGGCATCGGCTACACCGGCTCTTGGGCCACCAACGACGATTACACCGACGGCAGCGGCCACAAGGTCACTTCGACTTATGCTCAGACGACGGACCACACGGTAACTCTGGCGGCGCAGGGCGCGGGCAACCTGGTGGTTCTTCAGGCCGGGCTGCACCACACGCCTTACGAGGGCTTCGTCAACGCGCAGATGGACCTGGTGCGCAACTACGCCGAATCGCTCAACCTGCACTACCGCAGAAGCTTCGAGCGGGGATCGCTGGACACGCATGTGTTCTGGCAAAACACCTGGCACTCGATGAACATCGGCCATGACAAATCCACTTTCCCAATGCCCATGTTCATGCCGATGAACACTCACGGAAGGGATCTCGGCTACTCCGTCAAGCTCGATCTTCCCTTGACCGATCGCCACACCCTTCGGCTCGGCAACGAGTTGCATCATTTTGTCCTCGACGATCGCTGGCCTGCCGTAGCAGGCACGGCACCCATGATGGGGCCGAATACCTTCGTCAGCATCAACGACGGCCGCCGCATCAGGCTGGGAACCTTCGCCGAGATCGCCAGCAAATGGAACCCGCAGTGGACCACGCTCTTCGGCTTGCGCAACGATACCGTCTGGACGAACGCCGGCCCGGTACAGGGTTACTCAGACATGATGTACGGCGCCGATGCCGACGCCTTCAACGCGCTGAACCGCGCCCACACGGACCCAGACCTCGATGCCACCGCTTTGGCGCGCTACGAGCCGAACGGCTACAGCAGTTATGAGTTCGGCTACGCCCGCAAGAGCCGCGCGCCCAACCTCTACGAGCGCTACGCATGGTCCACGAACATGATGGCCAGCGGGATGATCGGCTGGTTTGGCGACGGCAACTACTATGTGGGCAACGCCGGCCTCAAACCGGAGATCGCCCAAACAATCAGCGGCACCGCAGCTTGGCATGATCGGACGCGCAACGCGTGGGAGATGAAGCTCACGCCCTACGAGACGCACATTCAGGATTACGTGGATGTGGACACGATGAGCACCGTCACCTATGGCATGAGCACCTTTGCCCAACTGCAATTCGCCAATCACAACGCGCGCATTTACGGTGGCGATCTCTCCGGCAACATCGCGCTCTGGAACAATTCCAGCTTCGGGCTGGGGAAAATCGGCGGCGTCGCGGGCTGGCTGCACGGCGAGAGGCTCGATACGCAAACCCCGCTCTACCAGATGATGCCGCTCAACCTGCGCGTCGCCTTCGACGAGGAACTCAAGGGATGGACCGCCGGTCTCGGCGTGCAGGCCGTGGATCGCAAGTCCAACGTTGATCCCCATCGCTTTGAACAGCCCACGCCGGGGTACGCGCTCTTCAATCTGCACGCAGCCTACC